>NZ_JAWLQI010000002.1:0-159217 GCF_036997785.1 Brachyspira pulli | reverse complement strand
TATTAAAGAAAATCAAATTATAATAGCTAGAAATTTAAAAAAGTCTGGTTTAGATATAAAGTTTATAAGTGATAATACAGGATTGAGTATAGAAGAAATAGAAAAATTATAATAAAAAACTATAAGTGCCTACTAAATTTATTTGCTAAATATAAATAGTAAATATTTTTGTATAAACATTAGTAAAAATAATAAAAAGTGTATGCATTATAAATGTATACACTTTTTTTATTATTATATAATATAAATAATATTTAAATAATTAAATATAATTAAGTTTTCCGTAAGTGATTTTTTTATGCAAACTAATAGCCTCTGAATCTGTAAGATGTGCTACATAGTCTTTTACTAATTCTTCATCGCTATTATATGGAATATCTGCTTTTTTAAATAAAGTATCTTCTAATATAATTTCTTTATGTTTTAGTAAATATTCAAATATTGTAGATATAATTCTATTAACTCTTTCTACATCTTCAAGTATAGCTTTGCTTTCATATACTTTTTTAAACATAAAGGCTCTTAAATCATTAATGGCTTTCAATACTTTTTTATCAATATCTATTTCCATTTTTTCCATACTAGCTTCTATAACACCCATAATCATAGTGTCAGCTCTTTCACCGTAAGTGCTTCCAAGTACATTGGTAATATCTTTTGGTATATCATCATATCTTAAAAGACCGTATCTAATAGCATCATCAACATCATGATTAGCATAAGCTATAGTGTCGGATATCCTCACTATCATACCTTCATTGGTACAAGGTCCAGAAGAATCTGCAATCAATTTTCCAGTTTTACCTTTTGTATGCTTAATGATTCCATCTCTTACTTCAAAACTTAAATTAAGTCCTTTGCCTTTTTCTAAATGTTCTACTACTCTTAAAGAATGTGAAGAATGATGAAAACCTTTGAAATATTTAGATATAGCTTTTTCTCCAGCATGTCCGAATGGTGAGTGCCCTAAATCATGACCGAATGCAATGGCTTCTGTCAAATCTTCATTTAGTCTTAATGCTCTTGCTATACTTCTAGCAATTTGCATAACTTCAAGAGTATGAGTTAATCTAGTTCTGAAATCTCCTACAGAAAGCATTATAACCTGAGCCTTATCTTTAAGACGTCTGAAATATTCACTATGTACTATTCTATCTCTGTCTTGCATATAAATTGTTCTTATATCATCTTTTTCTCTAGGATATACGGTTCCTTTGCTTTCAGATGAAAATGCAGCTGCTGGAGACAAAAAATCTTTTTCTCTGGTTTCTATATCAAGTCTTATAGTTCTCAAAATATCTTCCTTTATATTATTTGTATTAAAGTTATAGTATTCTAATAATTATGTAATAATAAATCAATTAACAAAAAATTACAATTATAATAATAATTTATACCTATATATTAAATATTTTCACAATTATTCAACGGTAACACTTTTAGCTAAATTTCTTGGTTTATCAACATTGCATCCTCTAATTACAGATGTATGATAAGCTAATAATTGCAATGCTACTATGGAAACTATAGGCATAAACATATCTTCAACTTTTGGTAAATAAACTATTTTTTTATACGAGTCTTTATCTATATCAATACCTTCTTTTACAAATAGTAAAACATTAGCACCTCTCGATATTACTTCTTTTGTATTGCTTATCATCTTGCTTAAAATCTTTTCCTGTATTGCTAATGCTATTACAGGAGTATTATCTGTGATAAGAGATATAGCACCATGTTTGAGTTCGCCTCCTGCATAAGCCTCGCAATGAATATAGCTTATCTCTTTCATTTTTAAAGCTCCTTCCATAACTTGATAATAATCTAAATCTCTGCCTATAAAGAATATGCTGTTAGCTTCTTTATAATCATAGCATAGTGATTTTATTTCATCATTCATAGTAAGAACTTTATTTACAGAGTCTATTGTATTAAGTAAATTTTTTATGAGAGTTTTTATATAATCATTATCTTTAATATTTCTTGCAGATAATATTTTAAAAGTTATCAAATACATTATAGCCATTTGTACAGAATAAGCCTTTGTAGAAGCAACAGATATTTCAGGGCCTGCATAAGTATATATAACATAATCAGCATTTCTAGCTATAGAAGAACTATTAACATTTACTATAGCTAAAGTTTTGTATCCTTTTTCTTTAACTAAATTTAAAGCAGCTAAAGTATCAGCAGTTTCTCCGGATTGAGATATAAATATCGAAAGAGTTTTTTCTGTAAGTATTGGGTTTTTATATCTAAACTCAGAAGCTATTTCGCATTCTACAGGTATTCTGCAATTATCTTCTATAAGTCTTTTTCCTATCATAGCGGCATGCATAGCAGTACCGCATCCTATTATATAAACTCTATCAAAGAATGTCCAAAAACCTTCATCTTCAATTCCGTCTCTTGAAAAATCAGGAATACCATGTACTATTCTAGGTTCTATAGTATCAAGAAGTGCTTTAGGCTGTTCATTAATTTCTTTAAGCATAAAATGTTCATATCCGCATTTCTCAGCCTGTTCTACAGTCCAATTTGCTTCAAGTACTTCATAATCTTTTTCTTTTAAGTTTTTATCATATATAGTTATTTTATTTTTTTCTAAAACTGCTATATTTCCGTCATCTATTAAAATATATTTATTTGTATATTTTAATATTGCCGGTATATCTGAAGCTAAGAAATTTTCATTTTCACCTAAAGCAGCTATCAAAGGAGCAGATTTTCTAACGGCATATAATTTATTAATATTATCTTTAAAAATTATAGCGAATGCATAATAGCCTTCTATAATATCTAAAGCCTTTTTTATGGCATCTAAAGGATCACCTTCATATAATGAATCTATTAAATTGGCAGCAGCTTCAGTATCAGTTTCTGATAAGAATTTATATCCTTTATTTATTAAATTATTTTTTATATCTTTGTAATTTTCTATAATTCCATTATGTACAAGAGAAAGCCTTTCTGTAAAATGAGGGTGTGCATTAATATCGGAAGGTGCACCATGAGTTGCCCATCTTGTATGACCTATGCCTATATTTGATTCTATGTTTTTTCCATTTTTTAATATGTTTTTTAAATTTTCGAGTTTTCCTTCAGATTTAAATGTAATAATATCATTTCTTGAATCAACAATAGATATTCCAGCAGAATCGTATCCTCTATATTCTAAAGAAGATAAACCATGCATTAATATATCTGATGCATTATTATTACTACCTATATATCCAACTATTCCACACATAAACTAAAAAGTCCTTAAATAAAATTTTATCAAAAAAATATAATTTTTAAAAAAAATCAGTTTTTTAATAATTTAATATGATAAATAAAAAAACTAAAAAGTCAATACTGTTTGAAGTAATACTATAAAAGATGTGCTTTACAAAAATAGTCATTTATTATAGAATTATGTTAATTAAATTTTTTATTATTACGACACTATAATATGGAAATTTATAATTAAGCAGGTCATCATCATGAAAACTATTAATTTAATATTAGGAAATCATAATCATCAGCCAGTAGGTAATTTTGACTTTGTATTTGAAAGTACATATCAAAAAGCTTATAAGCCTTTTTTAGATATATTAGCAAAATATAAAGATATCAAATTTAATTTTCACTATACAGGCTGTCTTTTAGAATGGATAGAAAAAAATCACCCAGAACATATAGAGGCTTTGAAAAAATTATCAGATGAAAAAAGAATAGAATTTCAAAGCGGCGGTTTTTATGAACCTATAATGCCTTCTATACCAGATAAAGATAAAGATATACAAATAGATAGATTAAATAAATATATATACAGCAGATTTAATTGTGTGCCTCAAGGTGCTTGGATAGCTGAAAGAGTTTGGGAGCCTACATTAGTTAAAAATTTAGCTATGAATGGACTTAAATATTTAATGTTAGACGATTCACAGTTTTTAACTACAGGTATAGACACTAAAAATATGTTTGGTTATTTCATTACTGATAATGAAAATTATAAATTAAATATATTCCCAATATCTCAGGAACTTCGTTATTTAATACCTTTCAGAGATGTAGAGAAATCTATTGAATATTTAAAGTCAATAGCTACAGAAGAAGGTGATAGAGTAGTAGTACTTCATGATGACGGTGAAAAATATGGAGATTGGCCAGGTACTCAAAAATGGGTATATGAAGATAAATGGCTTGAGAAATTCTTTGAAGCTTTAACTAAAGAAAAGGATACTATTATCACTACTACATACAGTGAGTATATGGAAAAATATACTCCTATATCAAAAATATATATACCTACAGGTTCTTATGAAGAAATGCTTACTTGGGTTTTGCCTGCTGAAATACAAGATGAATTCCATAGAAAACAAGAAGAATTAAAAAAATCAGAAGAAAATGAAATTATTACCAGATTTATGAGAGGCGGTTTTTGGAGAAATTATTTCACTAAATATACAGAAAGCAACAGAATGAATAAAAGAATGCTTTTTGTTTCTAATATGATAGGGGAGATTACAGAATCTAATTATAAAGATAAAGAAGAAGCATTAAATTATCTATTAAAAGGTCAGTGTAATTGTCCTTATTGGCATGGTACTTTTGGAGGACTTTATTTAAATAATTTAAGACATGCTGCTTATGCTAATTTAATCAAAGCTACATCTATATCATTAGAAAAAGTATATGGCAGAGAATATTTTTTAAGCCATCATTTAGATTTTGATATGGACGGCAGAGAAGAAGTTATAATTTCATGTGAAAGAGCTGCTATTATTTTCCATAGATTAAGCGGTTCTATTATAGAATGGGATTTAAAAAAGGATACTCCTATTAATTTAATAGACTGTTTAAAAAGAAGAGAAGAGGCATATCATATAGCTGCTATGAGAAATGCTGCTAATGAAGATAATAATGACAGCGAACATGTATCAATACATGAAATAGCTAAAAAAGTTGATGAGAAAATAGCTAAATATTTAGTATTTGATAAGAATGAAAAAGTATTTGCTGTTGATCACTTCTTAAATAAAATTCCTACTGCTGAAGAATTCCAGTTAATGAAATATGAAGAAGATGCTGATTTTTATAAGTCTTATTATAATGTAGTAGAAAATTTAATAAATAAAGATTATGCTACTATTTCTTATGATAAGGTTTCTAAAGTTAATGGCAAAGATATTTATTTAATGAAAAGATATGTAATAGATAAAGACGGTACATTCACTCTTGAATCTATTATACAAAATAAATCTAATGAAGATGCAGAATTTGTATATGCATTAGAGAATAATATAACATTACTTGCAGGACAGGAGCCGGACAGATATTATATAGGAGATGATAAGAAAATATCTTCTAATCTTTGCGAAGCTTCTGAATATAAAGGCAAATCTATTGGTATGGTTGATGAAGGATATATAAAAGTAAAAGTATCTCTTGAAGCAAGTGAAGAAACTATATTCTTATATATGCCTAATTATACTATATCAGATGCAGTTGATAAACTTGAAATGAATTATCAAAATTCTACTATAGTTTGCTGTAAGAAAATAAATTTAAAACCTGGTGAGAAAGCTCAATATAAAATAAAAGTAACTGCTAAAGATATTTGATTTTAAGGGTAGTATTTAATGAAACTGTTTTGTGTAATATCAGATAAAAATTATGTTGGTAAAACTTATATATCTTCTCATATAGTATCATCATTAAAATTGTTTGATAAAAGTGTATGCTACTATAAACCATTCGTTATGGGAGTACGCGACAATAAATTATTTGACACTGAATATATAAGAAACACCACTAATTTAAAAGCATCAGAAATATTTGTTTCTTATGCTACTAATGGAAGCATTTCTCCGCTTCATAGTATTAACACAAAAATAGATGAAAGAGATATTACAGATTTAATATATGAAAATAATGATATTTATGATTATATGGTATTTGAATCATTATGTTTGTATGAACCTATAAAAGAAAATTATAATTTCATGGACTTAATATTGGATATAGAAAAAGAAAATGAAATTCATATAATACCTGTTGTGGAGTATGATTCAAATGTTATACATTCTTCTTTAGAGCAGGTTGAGTTATTTCATACAAGAGGATTCAAAGTACCATTTATAGTTATAAATGTTAAAAAAGATATATTTGTATCAGAATCTGTTATAGAATATATTAGAAGTCAGGTTAATCCTATAAAGGTTCATATAACAGAATTTGATAATATGGCAGAGAATAAAAAAATAGATAGTATAAAATATCCTGAAATTATTAAGGATTTATTTTAATTATTTAAATTAGTTAAAAATGAAATAGGCTGATAAGAAATTATCAGCCTATTTTTTATTGTTATTTATAATTTTGATTATTTTTCTAATCTAGCTCTTAAAGTTTTACCCATTTCTTCGTAACCTTTTTTACCAAGCATAGCAAACATGTTTTTCTTGTATGCTTCTACACCAGGCTGATCGAATGGATTAACACCAAGCATGTGACCAGATATACCGCAAGCCTTTTCAAAGAAATATAAAAGCTCTCCGATAGTGAATGGAGTAATTTTATCTATATCTAATATGATATTTGGAACTCCTCCATCAACATGGGCAAGAACTGTAGCTTCTAATGCAGATTTATTTATTTCATGTAAAGTTTTTCCATCTAAATAATTTAATCCGTCCAAATCAGAATCTTCTTTTTTCATTGTTAAGTCAATATCTTCTTTATCAACTCTTATAACTGTTTCAAATAATCCTCTTTTACCGTCTTGAATGAATTGACCTAAAGAGTGTAAGTCAGTAGAGAAATCAACAGAAGCAGGGAATATACCTTTTTTATCTTTACCTTCGCTTTCTCCGTATAATTGTTTCCACCATTCAGATACATAATGCATTCTAGGTATATAGTTAACCATTATTTCAGTGCTGTATCCTTTAGCATAAAGAGCATTTCTAAGCATAGCGTATAACATAGAAGGATTTTTCTTATAATCCATTTCTTTAGTTATTTTTGCCATAGAATCGAATCCTTTAACGAATTCTCCTATATTGATTCCAGCAACAGCTATAGGTATAAGTCCTACAGGAGTAAGAACTGAATATCTTCCTCCAACATCATCAGGTATTACGAAAGTTCTATATTTATTTTCTGTAGATAAAGTTTTTAAAGCACCTTTAGCTTTATCAGTAGTAGCTATTATTCTTTTAGCAGCTCCGTCTTTACCATATCTTTTTTCAGCATATTCTTTTAACATTCTGAAAGCTATAGCTGGTTCAGTTGTAGTACCGCTTTTTGATATAACATTAATATAGAAGTCTTTACCTTCTAAATAGTCCAATAAATGTTTGAAATACTCTCCGTTCATATTATGACCGGCATATATAACTTGAGTATTTCCTTTTTTTGCTTGAGAGAAAGGATTTAAAAATGATTCAATAACTGCTTTACCGCCTAAATATGATCCGCCTATACCAACAGATACTAACACTTCAGCATTTTCTCTTATTTCTTTAGCTAATTCATCGATTTCTTTAACCATTTTTAAAGCTTCAGTTGGTAAATTAACCCAGCCTAAAAAATCATTGCCGGCACCTTTTTGATTTTCAAGAAGTTCATTGGCATATTTAGCATGTTCTGCAAGATATTCCAATTCATGTTCTTGTAAAAATCCTAATACATTTTTATAATTTATTGATAGCATTTAATAACTCCATCATTTTATTTTACGTGATAAATTATACTATAATAATACCGAAAAATAAAGTGAAATAATTTAAAAATAAATAGCAGGAAAATAAATAAATGATTTTATCAGGGCTTGAAATAGAAAAAAATCTAGGTAAAGATATTATAATAGAACCATTCAATAGAAAACAATTAAATTCAAATAGTTATAATGTAAAACTTCATAATAAACTTTTAGTATATAAAGATAAAGTATTAGATATGAAAAAGCCAAATGAGGCAGAGGAAATAATAATACCTGAATCCGGATATGAATTAAAACCTAATGAATTATATTTAGGAAGAACTTTAGAATATACAAACACAAAAAGATTTGTACCTATGATAGAGGGACGTTCTTCTATAGGAAGGCTTGGAATATTTATTCATATTACTGCAGGTTTCGGCGATGTTGGATTTGCTGGTTATTGGACTTTAGAAATTTTCTGCATCAAACCTATAATTATATATCCGAATGTAGAAATAGCCCAACTTTATTATCATACCATAGACGGGGAATATGAAGAGTATACAAGCAGCAAATATCAAAATAATACTGATGTTCAGCCTAGTATGCTTTATAAAGATTTCAAGTAATTTAGTATTTGTATTAAATTTTTTAATTAATACTTTTTTTTGTTGTTCTTTTTCCCGCCGCAAAAAGAACCAAAAAGTGCAAGTATAAAATTAGTACTAAATCATACTAATTTTGTTTTACATGTAATATAAACTATTAATTTAAGCTAAAATATAGCCCTTCGCCGAAGGCGGGCTGTGCCTGCTTCTTTGGGGCACGCCATAGGCACTCCTTTCAGTCGCAAAAGAACTGGGGTATGGGGCAAAGCCCCATATATAAAAACAAAAATATAAATTTATTTTTGACAAAATATAATTGTTTAGGTATATATTAATATATTTTTAAACTATTCGTTTATAAAAGATTAAATGAATACTAAAAGCAAATTAGATATTCCGCTTTCAGAAATTCCTATCATAGAATGCACAGAATGAGCTCTTACTCTTATGATATCGCCTTCTTCTAAATCAACGATTTCTTCTTCTACTATATATCTTACTTTACCGCTTAATACTATTACCATTTCTTCAGAAGGGTGCTCATGATATGGTATAAGCTGATTAGATTTTTGTGCAATAGCATATACTGTGTAGCCTTTATCTGATAAAGTTTCTATTAATCTTTCATCATCTTTTACACAGTCAAATTCTCTTTCAGTTGTTGATTTGTAATAGTATTGTTCAGTCATGATACACCTCATTATGATAGTATAATTTCGGCTAATAACATTATAAAATTGAATTTATATAAGAACAATTATTGATTATATATTTATATATACTGTTTATATAAACCATGAAGTTTTATTTTGTACTTTTTATGATAAATAAATTAAAATTATTTTATTCTTTATAGATATATTATCAAGTTTTTTTGATTTATATATTGTTAAATTAATGTTTCTTTTATAATATATATTTTATTCTAAAAAGTTAAACTGTATAACTTTATATTTGTTTGTATATGAAATATAAATAACTTTAACAATTAAATATTATAATGATTTTTTCCATTTATTAATTAAGTTCAAAGCATCAATAGGGGTGATATTGTTTATATCTAAATCTTTTATTTCTTTTTCTATTTCACTTTCTTTTTCTATGATTTTAGGTTCTTCATAAAGCGGAAGTATATCTTTAGATTTTTGATTATTTAATTCTATATTTTCCACCTGAACACTTGCATCAGCTTCTAATCTTTTTAATATTTCAGTAGCTCTTTTTATAACTTTATTAGGGGCACCTGCTATTTTTGCAGCATATATACCATAACTGGATTTAGCAGCTCCTTCAGTAACTTTTTTCATGAATATTATTTCATCTTTATATTCTTCAACTAATACTTTATAGTTTTTAACTCCTTGTAAATCTTCAAGCATAGTAAGTTCATGATAGTGAGTAGCAAATAAGGTTTTAGCTTTTTTGTTTTCTTCATGAACTAAATATTCCACTATAGCCCAAGCAATAGAAAGTCCGTCATAAGTTGAAGTTCCTCGTCCTATTTCGTCCATTATAACAAGACTTTTATCTGTACAATGATTTAGAATATATGCTGTTTCATTCATTTCTACTAAGAATGTACTTTCTCCTCTTGCTATATTATCGCTAGCTCCAACGCGAGTAAATATACGGTCAACTATAGAAATTTTTGCACTTGATGCAGGAACGAATGAGCCTATTTGAGCTAGTAATACTATTAAAGCTGTTTGTCTTAAATATGTACTTTTACCGCTCATATTAGGGCCTGTAATTATAAGCATATGTTCATTTTTATTGTCTAAATATGTATCATTAGGAATAAAACTTTCTGTTTTTAGATTAACTTCTACAACTGGGTGTCTTCCGTCTTTTATATCTATTATACCGTCATCTGTTATTATTGGCTTTATGTAATTGTCTTCTTTAGCTAAACAAGCAAGAGAAGAATAAACATCTATTATAGAAATTACTCTTGCCATTTTTAATATTGAGTTTAAATATTCATTGGTTTTATTTCTCACCTCAATAAATATATTGTATTCTAATGCATAACTTTTTTCATTAGCTTCATTTATAATAGTTTCATATTCCATTAATTTGCTTGTAGTGTATCTTTCACTTCCTATTAATGTTTGTCTTTTTATGAAATCGCTTGGAACTGATGATACATTTGATTTTGTTACTTCTACATAATAACCTATAACATTATTATATCTTATTTTTAAATTGTTTATTCCCGTATCTTGTTTGTAATTATGTTCAAGTTCTGCTATCCAAGACCTTCCTTCTCTTCTAGCTTCATTATATTTTTTTAATGTTTCATCGTAATCATCTTTTATAATGTCGCCTTCATTTATAACAACTTTTGGATCCTCTAATATTGCACGCTCTATTAAATCAGTTATTATTTTTATATCATTGACTTCCTCAAAGTTCACATCTTCAAAGTTATTCATTGCAAGTTCTGTTACAACTTCAAGAGAACCTACTAAAAATCTTTTTAATGATACTAATTCTTTTGGGTTAATCCTTCCTAATGCCAATTTCGATGCAAGTCTTTCTATATCTCCGATATCTTGAAGCAAATCTCTTATTTTATACATAAACTTTTGATTTTTATAGAAAAACTCTACATTATTAAGTCTTTTATTTATTTCTTCTATATTTAATAGCGGTTCTACGATTATTCTTTTTAAATATCTTGCTCCCATAGAAGTTTTTGTCCTGTCTATGGTGTCGAACAATGTCATTTTATTATTATCATTTCTTATAGTTTCTAATATTTCCAAACTTGCTATTGTGGCATAATCCAAAGTCATTGAATCTCTTCTATTATATAGTTTAATATTTGAAATATGCTCAAGAGAAGTTTTTGAAAGTTCCTGTATATAGAATATAGTTGATCCTAATAATGATATTAAAAGAGGCTTTTCTTCTATACCGAAACTTTTTAATGATACTGTTTTAAAATGATTTGTTAAAGTTTTATATGCATAAGAATATTCTGCAGTATAATTTGGAGTAGTGCTGTAGAATATATTATTAAATTTATTTTGAATTTCTTTTATAATGACACTTTCAGAAACTGATTCTATAGTCATAATCTCTTTAGGAGAGAATCTTATAATTTCTTCTGTAAGTTCATTGATAATTTCTTTTACAGCTTCATTTTGATTTTCTAAATTAGAATTTATTTCTGTGGCATAAAGTTCGCCTGTAGAAATATCGCATATAGATAAAGCTGCATTTTTCTCGCTTTTTGACACTATTACAGAAGCTAAATAATTATTGCTTTTTGATTCAAGGTATTTATTTTCTGAAATTGTACCCGGAGTTATAACCTGAGTAACCTCTCTTTTTACTATACCTTTTGCAAGTTTTGGGTCTTCCATTTGATCGCATATAGCAATCTTCATTCCTGATTTAACTAATCTTGATAAATAATTGTCTATAGCATGATAAGGAACTCCTGCCATAGGAACATTAGCTCTTTTTGTAAGTGTAAGCCCCAATATATCGGACACTATTTTGGCATCATCAAAAAATACTTCGTAAAAATCTCCCATTCTAAAAAGAAGTATACTGTCACTATGTTTATCTTTTATTTCTTTGTACTGCCTCATCATAGGTGTGAGTTTTTGATTTTCTTCTTTTTCGCTTCCGAAAAATGTTTCCTGCATATAGCTATCCGTTTATAAATTTTAGGGTTAGTATAATATATTTTTAATCTTTAATCAAATTTGAATTTTTATTATTATAGTATATGTTATTTTTTAATTCTTAAAACAATAAAATTTTTAAAAGTCTTAATATATATGTAAAACTTCATTATTTGCCTTTGATTAAAGTAAGTTATTTACGGTGAGGAATAGAATATTTTTATGTACAGATGCTGGTATTTCTAAAAAAGAACAATAAAAATAAATGAAATTATGATTATATATTTTATGATGCTTTAAAATTTATTAAAAAATATGTAAACCTATTGATATATATATATATATATATAATAGAAGAAATTTAATTTAATTAGGAGTAAAAATGAAAAAGAATATTTTTTACGCATTTTTTATATTTTTAACTATTTTTATGATCTCTGCATGTTCAAATAATTCTACAGGTCCTAATGGTTCAGGAAATAATAATTCTGGAAATAATAATTCAGGCTTAGTCGGAACAACATGGATTGCTGATGGTTCTAAGGGAGAAATAAATGGAGTTAAATGGGGTGCTTTGCATTTTTTTGATAGTTCTACTGTTGGGGTAGGCTGGTGTACAGGCAGTAACAGTGCTATTAACTATGCTAAGAATAAGGATTCTAAAAATCATGCAGATGGAACCTATGATGGTAATAAAATAACTTCTCCAAAAGGATGGGCAAATGCTCCTTATCAATTAGAGGGTGATAAATTAACTATTAAATCAGGGGATTATTTTTATGGAGATTCTATATTCCATAAAGTTAATTAAAAATAGTTTATTTTTATAATTAAATAAAATAATAAAACCTGCAGCTGATATAGATATCAACTGCAGGTTTCTTATAATAAAAAATTATTAAATTTATTTAAGCCTTGCTCCTCTTCCAACCACTCTCATTTTTTTAGATAATCCTTTTTGAATTATCTGATATCTTGGGGCTAGAAGCACATCATAGTTTTTATCTTTTAAAGCTTCTGCTATTAATTGTTCTTTCCAATCAGGATCATTTGAATACGGAAGTTCTGCTGTTAAAATTTCTCCTGCTTCTATATCTGCTGTTATCTGCATTGACATAGGAACATCCCTTCTTGTAGATGTTGTTGAACATCCTATTAATAATAAAAACATTATTAAGAAAAATAAATATAAATATTTTTTCATAAAATTTAATTATCCTTTTATAAATTGTATAAAAAGGTATAATTAATTTTCTTAATTATACCTTTACATTATGTTCAAAATTAATTATTTTTTAAAATTCTGAACGCCTCCAGGCTGTTTTGAACTGCTTACTTTGCATTCTGAAGAACTTGTAAATTCAAAAGTTAGGTCGCCTAAAGCAGAAACACTATGTGCATTTTCAGGTATAGTAAGTGTGTATTTGCTGATTTCTTTTCCTTTAGATGCTTCCCAATCAGTTATTTGATATTCTCTTGGAAATATTTGTCCTGATAATGTAGCTTTAATTTTTCCGTCAGCTTTAAACTCAAAACTATCTCCTTCTAAGCCTGCATCGGTACATTTCCAAGTTCCTGCTAAATCCTGAGGCTTAAAGGTTTTAGGTGTAGGATCTGTTGTCTTGTTACTGCAGCTTGAAAGCATTAGCCCATTATAACTGATAATAGAAGTAAAATTTTTGATATTTTTGTCATATATAACTCCTTAAAAAATTATTTATATTAATATTTTTTAAAATATTAACAGCATATTTATGTTTTGATACAGAATTCCAAAAAAGATTTTTGGATGATATAAATAATTTAGAATATAAAGAATAAAATATTATTTTAGAGTTGTGAGTTCAGAATTTGTTATAACAGTATCTTTCATAATGATCCTCGTTCTATCATATATTTATTATTTTGCAATACTAATTTATCATTTATTTTATTTTTATATGAGAATCGTGTAAATTAACAATAAAAATAATTACTAATATTTATTATATGCTGTAAGCTTTATATTTTCTGAATATATGTTCTTATATATATTTGACAAAGAATAAAAAATCATTATAATAATTTTATGGAATTGAGATCAAATAATAAAAAATTTAATGTGCTTAATGATTATTTTATGCGTTATATGTTTGCTAAAGAGGGACATGAGCATATATTAAAAAATCTAATTAATTCTGTTAGGATAGATTCTAATCAGGAGCCTTTTGAATATATAGAAGTTTTGAATACTTTTAATTTAAAAGAAAATGTATTTGATAAAGAATCAATAGCAGATGTTAAGGCTAAAACAAAATCAGGCGAAACTATCATTATAGAAATACAAAGAATAGGTAATCAGTCATTTATATACAGAAGTTTATACTATTGGGCTAAAAATTATTTTACAAATTTAAAATCTAAAGATATATATTCAGATTTAACACCTGTAATAAGTATTAATATTCTTGATTTTAATTTGATAAAAGGTATAGATAAGCCTCATAGCTGTTATTTTATTAAGGAGCTGGAAACTAATCATATATTAACCAATCATTTGGAAATTCACTTTATGGAATTGAAAAAATTTGTTAATAATAATAATTTATATGAAGGTTTATCAGATTGGTTTGAGTTTTTAAATTCAAAAGATAAATTGGAGGATACTATGGAAATATTAGTAAAGAAAAATCCTATAATGAAAGAAGTATATGAAGAATATAATAAATTTGTAAAAAGTAATGATTTATATAATGGCTACAGTAATTATGAAAGAGATTACTTTAATGTTCTGATGCTCAATGAAGAGCGTATAAAGGGTATAGAAGAAGGAATGCAAAAAGGTATAGAACAAGGTATAGAACAGGGTATAGAACAAGAAAAATATTCTATGGCTAGAAACATGAAAAATAAAAATATGGATTTAAATCTTATAAGCGAATTAACAGGACTTAGTATAGAAAAAATAGAAAAATTATGATATAAAAAATTTATATTTTGAGTTCTATTTATAAATATGAATATGCTTTTATATAATGGGCTAATAAAAGAGAAATTATAAATGACAATAATATTATTATAAAAGTAATAACAAATATTTTTAGTGTAAATGTAAAGAAAATCGCTATTATAATAGAAGATATTATTAAAGATAAAATAAAAGATATTATATAACTAGCATTTACAAATATAAACCTGCTCCAAGGATTCATAAATTTTGATGACATTATATTAAAAACTGATAGCATTGCTGATGATAATAATGAATTTGATATACTTAATAAAATAATAATGTATTTATCTTTATAAAATAAATATAATACTATAAAAACTGATGCATATACAAATGATATTAACAATATATTTGAAATGCATTTAATGTTAAAGAAATGTTTATCTTCATTTATAAAAAGTTTTTCTAATATAAAATATACCATATTAGCTAGCATTATAGAAATAAAATTCATGATGGGAAGAAGTGCATATCTAAATACTACTGCTTTATTAAAAACAATTTTTGTAATCAATATATATAAGATTAATGATATAACAAAACCAATAAAAGAGAATATAGTTTTATTTTTTATTTCTTTCTTGTAATTATTAAAAATGTTAGTATAAACTGTACGGGAATTGATAAACATAAATACTGAAAAGAAACCGAATAAATATACTGCATTAAATGTTATTAAATTAAAATGGTTTATATTTAGTAATGCTGTTAAATTTATTAAAGCTGATATTAAAGAGATTATTAAATTAACTCTTCCTTTAAATTTATATATTGGAGATGCATATTTGTTCATAATATTATTATATACTTTTTTAAATTAAATATTAGAATACATTGAAAAATTTTTAAGTTTCTCAACCGCAAGCTGCAGCATTCACGGACAGTATCGCTTATTCTTCACTAATGTACTCTATACGTGAGGCTGATTACTCATTATTGTACAAAAATTAATAATTTATATTACAGGTAAAACAAAATTAGTATTATTTAGTACTAATTTTACACTTGTATTTTGCCTGCAGACACCATAGGTGTACTTCGTCGGCACGCTTCTCAAATACTGCATTTTTGACCTTGTCAACTGATGCACTTTATATAAATATTATCTACTTTTTTGCCACACAAAAAAGTAGATATATCCTCGACAAGCTCGGATACGCTTTGCGAAAACGCAAGTGCTAGAATTTTATATTAAAAACATGCCTATTAAATATAGGGTATAACCTATAAAAATGCAGTTCTTTTGGTTCTTTTATACCAATAAAAGAACTGGGGTTCGGGGCAAAGCCCTGAAAATATTTTAAATTAAAAAAATTATTTTTGACAAAGTATAGTTGTTTAGGTATATGTAATTTTAATCAGCATAAAAATCAATTATCTGAAAAATTCAGCAATATTATAAAATATAAAATGTAATATTAATGCAGGTATACCAATTACAATTAGAAGTACAATCTTAAAAATATTAAATATTCCAGTAAAAGTTAATTTTATATTATATATAAATGCTCCGGGATACGCTTTTTTTCCATTATTATTTTTTATGTTTTTATCTGCATTATTTTCTATCAAAAGAGATATAACTTTTTTTTCCATACCAATATCTCTATAGCTATTATTTTTTTTATATGAAATCTTATGAAGAGCAGTATCTCCATCATTATTTTGTAAATTAATATTGATTCCGTTTTTTATAAGCATTTCGATAATATCATATTCTTCTGTTCCTATATTATCTCTGGAAAGTATATAGTGAAGTATACCATTTCCGTCATTATCTTGTATATTAATATTTGCTCCTAGATTTATAAGTGTTTCAATTTTATATTTACTATCTGGAATACCTATAATTGCACTTTTACCGAATTTAGGTCTATGATGTGAATTGTAGGACTTACTTACATCAAGTATAAGATTTTTTCCAGATTCGTTAATATCCATTCCATTATCTAATAAAACTTTTACGAAATTAGAGAAACTATTAGTGCTTAAATTAGGTATATAGTTATACCATGTTTCAATGTTTGTTATAGAGTAAGTTATATATTCTTTATTGTTTTCAATATTTTCAATTACATATTTAAATTCATCAATATTTTCTGATATTACTGATTTGTATAATGCTGATTCTTTATTTGTTGCTGCTAAATTTTTAAAATCATCACTAACTTGAGCATAAGAAATGCATGAACTAATAATAAATATAATAATACCTAATACTTTCATCATAAACCTCTTTTAAATCCAATATTAGTTTTTTTATTATACAGTATATCGGTATATTGTGTCAATATATTTTTAAAGCGATAAACGATCAGCTGATAACTTTAGTTGTCAGCTATATTTTAAAAATAAAAAATCGAGCATCTGTCAGCTTTAGCTGATAGATATTTTAAGGCGAGATTTTTTATATATAATAATAAGTTTATCGCTAGCAGCGATAAGAAATTAGTATTTTATTTACTTTTATATTTACTTATGATATTATAATGAACAATAATCATTATGGAGTGTTTTATGAAAAAAATAATTATAACGGCTTTAATATTGATCAGTATAATAAATATAATAAGCTGCGGATCTGGTAAAAGCGAAAAAACAAATAATTCAGAAGTAAATAATAATAAAATCTATAAGGGATATGCTTCTAATGATATGTGGAGTATATATAAAACTACAATGTTAGAAGAGGAAGAAAAATTATTTAATGAAATTGATTCTATAAAAGATAAAAATTCTTTCGATGAATGGCAGTCAAAAAATCCTAGTAAATCTTCTTTAGTATTTGCTATTGATAAATTTCCTACAGAAGAAAAAGCTATTGAATTAATATCTTATGGTGCTGATGTAAATATGAAAGATGATAATGATGGTAGGACTCCTTTAGAATTAGCTTCAAAAATGGGATATTTGAAACTTGTAAAAGAACTTATCAAACAAGGTGCTGATGTTAATTTTAGAGAAGAAGAAGGAGATATAGACGCTTTATATTATGCAGTAGAGTCTGAAAAAAATTATCATTTGGAAGTATTAAAGGAATTATTAAATGCAGGAGCAGACACTGATATTATTTATGGTACTAAAGAAGAAAATAAATATAATATATTAAATGTTGCTATAATAGGAAGATGCAATTTAGAAAAAGTTAAACTCCTTACAGAACATGGGGCAGATATAAATTATTCAAATTTTGAGTATGGCCCTGTAATTGCTGTTGCTGTTTCTAAAGAATGTATTGATATAGTAAAATATTTAGTTTCTCAAGGTGTTGCCCCTGCTATGACATATACTAATGGTTATTCATATTCAGGTAAAAGTTATTCATTACTTAATGCTGCAGTAGGAAATAAAACTACAGAAATAGCAGAATATTTAATAGAACAAGGTGCTGATATTAATACTCAAACTGATAGTGTTTCTGGTTTACCTTTAATATTTGTTGCTCTTAGATCTGAAAATATTGAACTTCTTAAACTTTTGATAGAGAAAGGTGCAGATACTTCTGTTGTTGATAAAGACGGAAAAACAATTTTTGATTTAGCTAAAGAACAAGGTTATGATGAGATTGCAGCTTTAGAAAAATAATAGACTTGTTTCAAAACTAATTTACTAAATATTTACACTGTTTAATTTTTAGTATTTTTAAATTTATAATTGGGGCTTTGCCCCAAACCCCAGTTCTTTTGTTGGCACAAAGAACCAAAAAGACTGCAATTTTATACATTAAAATTAATTATTATACAATATATAAAACATAGTTTATAGCTAAAATTATTTTGAAAATTACACAACTAATTTTGTCAAGTACTTTTGAAACAACTCTAATATAAGTGATCCGACAGAATTACATATAAATAATAAAGTGAGAAAAAGCCGCCTCGATAATTCGCCTAAGGCGGACAAAGTCATTATCTAGGGTCTTATAGGCTTTTTCTAGCATAACAACAATAAATAAAAAATTGAGAAGCTGGCAGATTTAATTGTCAGCTATATTTAAAAATAAAAAATCGAGCATCTGTCAGCTTTAGCTGATAGATATTTTAAGGCGAGATTTTTTATATATAATAATAAGTTTATCACTAGCAGCAATAAGAAATTAATGTTTTCTTTACTTTTATATTCATTTATGATATTATAACGACCAATTATTTTTAAGGAGTGTTTTATGAAAAAAGTAATTATAACGGCTTTAATATTAATCAGTATAATAAGCTGTAATTCTAAAAAAACAGATAATACAGAAGTAACTGTAAATACTAATACTGTTAATACCAATAATACAGAAACATCTAATAATGATGAATATGTTGAAGATAATAATACTGAAGAAATTAATACTGATACTGCAGAAATTAGCGAATCAGGTATTGAAGTACCAGAATGGGATTTGGAGGCTTTTAATGATCTTAAAAATGTAAAGGATGCTGAGTCTTTAAAAAGCTTTGAAGAGAAACATGGAGAAAGAAGTTTAATAATGGCATTACAATACGGTGATAAAAAAATGGTTACAGAATTACTTTCTTACGGTGCTAATGTTGATCAGACTTATGTTGATAATGATAGTCCATTAAAAACAGCTTCTGCAAAAGGATATTTAGAACTTGTAAAAGAGTTTATAAAAAGAGGGGCAGATGTTAATTTTATAGGAGAAGGAAATATTGATGCTTTACATTCAGCAGTAATGTCTACAAATGAAAATAGTTTAAAAATAATGAAAGAATTATTAGAAGCAGGTGCTGAAGTAGATGTTGAGTACGGCTGGGAAGAACCTGTTCCTATATTATTTGAAACAATTGGATATGTTGGAGAATCAAAATGTTATTTAGATAAATTTAAAATGCTTGCTGAATATGGAGCTGATATAAATTATGTTGATAGTTATGGCTATCCTTTAATTGATTATGCTGTTAAGTCAGGCTGTTTAGATATAGTAAAATATTTAGTTTCAAAAGGCATTGACCCTGCTATGAAATATGAACTTAAAGAATACTATCCAAATGTAAATATTTCATTATTGGCTAGTACTCTTTATAATAGTGATACAGAAATGGCAAAGTATTTAATAGAACAAGGTGCCGATGTAAATACTCCTATACCTTCAGAAGATGGTTATCCTTTACTGCTTCAGGCTATTGACAATGGAAAAACAGAGCTTGTTAAACTTTTAATAGAGAAAGGGGCAGATACTACAGTTGTAAATAAGGAAAAGAAGACTGTATTTGATATAGCTAGAGAAAAAAATTATGATGATATATTAGAGTTAGAAAAATAATATAAATAATATTTTAAAGTGATAAACGAGCAGCTGATAACTGATGATGAAGTTCTCAGCTGTTTTTTTATTAAAAAATTAATAAAATAAAAGTTATTTTATTTATATAAAACAGCCTACTATTTAAAAATAGCGTTTTAAAAAATTAGTTGTAATTATCGACATTACAATAAAATATGTTATTATAGTTGTAATAATATATGCTACAATATTTTTAATTAAAGATAATATTTATAAATTTATAAAGTTAATTATAATTAATTAAATTATATTTGGAGTTTTATATGAAGATATATGAAATTATTTTTAGCCCAACAGGCGGAACAAAAAAGGTTGCCGATGCAATTGCTTCAGAAATTAGCCAAAAAACTAACAGCAGTATAGAAAAAGTTGATTTAACTGATTATAGTATGGATTTCTCAAGCGTAAAAATATCCCAAGATGATATTGCTGTTATTGCAGTACCTTCTTATGCAGGCAGAGTTCCTGAAATAGCATCAAAGCGTATATCTCAAATAAAAGGTAATGGAGCTAATACTGTTATTGTATCTGTTTATGGTAATAGAGATTATGAAGATACTTTAATTGAACTTTATGACATAGCGAAAGAGTTAAATTTTAAAGTTACTTCTGCTGTAGCTGCAATTGCTAAATATTCCATAGCTTATAAATATGCCTCTAATAGACCAGATGAAAATGATATAGCTAAACTCAAAGAATTTGCTGATAAAATAATAAATGCTTCTGAAGTTTTAGATGAACATAAATTAAAAGGTAATCGTCCATATAGACAAATAAGTAAAGTATCATTAGTGCCAAAAACTAAAAGCAAATGCAATGATTGTAAATTATGTGCTAAGAAATGCCCAGCTCAGGCAATAGATATTAATAATCCTAAAATAATTGATAAAAATAAATGCATATCCTGTATGAGGTGCGTTTCAATATGTAATTCATCAGCTAAATATATTAGTAAGATTATGTTAACTCTAGTTCATTTTGCTTTGAGAAAATCATGCTCTAAAGCAAAGGAGTATGAATTTTATATTAACTAATTATATTTTATAAAAAATGAATTTATATTTTTGTTTTTTATATCTGGGGCTTTGCCCACTGCGAAGCATACAGAGTGCAGATCTGCGTGCTTACACAAGACCTCACTTCTTTTGCGACCGAAGGAAGTGTCTTTGGCGTGCGGCGGGAAAAAGTTGACTAAAAAATGACAAACTTAAAAATTTTCAGTATATACCTAAACAACTATATTTTGTCAAAATAATTTTTTTAATTTAAAATATTTTCAGGACTTTGCCCCGAACCCCACTTCTTTTGCCGACGCTCTGCGTGCCGTAGGCAAGGCACCTACTCGGTGGTGACCCAAATAAGCAAAAGGACTATATTTTAGCTTAAATTAATAATCTATCTTACATGTAAAACAATTTTAGTATGATTTAGTACTAATTATGTAATTGCACTTTTTGCAACTTTTTGCGGCGGGAAAAGTTGAATAAAAAAATGACAAACTTAAAAATTTTCAGTATATATTAACAAATTATAGTTTTATCAAATAGAAGTATATTTTTACTTATTTAGTTTTGGAGATACGTATATATTATTTTGTTTTAATTTTAAAGCAAATATGATTATCATTACTGCAAATACTATAAATATAAATGCTAATATTAAAGTATATTTATTTGGTTCATTAATTATTGTGTTAGTTTCTGTATCATAAAGTATCATAACTTTTGAATTAACATTGAAGTTGGTATCTAGTTCTTTTAAATATGAGTTAGTAAGAATTATATTTTTATTGCTGTAATTAAAACTATACACTACATTAGCAAATTTTCTTTTTTTGATAGTGCCGTATTCATAGTATTCTATATTTTTTACATCAGCATATATTTTTATTATGTTTGTATTATTATATGTGAATTTGATATGAATAAAAACTATCATGAAAGATGCAAATAGAAACATCAATGCTATAATGAAAAGTGTTATTTTATGCTTTATTATTTGGTATTTACTATTCATATATTTAATTTTTCAAAACGTATTTTTATAAAATATTTAAATTAAAAATTGTATTGCCTAATAATTGTTTTACATATTATTAAAGTTACTTATAATAACAAAAAGTAATTAAATAAATTTAAATATCTTCATTATATATTAATATATTTTTATAATTAATGAAACTAAAAAATATAAAAAAATATATAATAATTAATTGATTTTTTACTATATGTAGTATATATTACTCTGCGATAAATACTATTGAAATAAAGGGATTAATTTATGAAAAAGATTTTTTATTTAATTTCTTCATTATTATTAATCAGCTTAATCTTTATTTCTTGTTCTTCACAGAATAAAGGTTCTGATAATTCTAATGAGTTATTTATAAATGTAGGGCCTGAACCAAAAACAATAGACCCAACATTAAATATAGCTTCAGATGCTTCTGTATATATTATACATGCATTTGAAGGACTTACTACAAAAAGTAAAGAAGGTAAGTTAATAGGCGGTGCAGCAGAAAGTTGGGATATAAGTGAAGACGGTCTTACTTATATATTCCATTTAAGAACTAATGGAAAATGGTCTGATGGTACTCCAGTAACATCTAAAGATTTTGTATATGCTTGGAAAAGAGCAGTTGATCCTAAAACTGCAAGTGAATATAGTTATCAGTTTGAGCCTGTAAAAAATGCTATGGCTATAAATGCAAACAAAATGGAATTGGATACTTTAGGAATAAAAGCTATTGATGATTATACTTTAGAAGTAACTTTAGAGAAACCTACAGCTTATTTCTTGGAATTAACAGCTTTTCCTACATTCTACGCAATTAGACAAGATATTATAGAAAAATACGGCGACACTTGGACTATGAGTCCGGAAAGTTATATAGGAAATGGTTCTTATGTAATGATAGAACGCAATATTGATGATAATATAGTAATGGTAAAAAATACTAATTATTGGGATTATGCTAGTTTAGTACCAGAAAAAATTACTTTTGTTTTAATGGATAATCCTACAGCATCAGTAGCAGGAATAAAAGAAGGTTCTTTACATCTTTCAGACAGAGTACCTTTCCAAGATATTGATGCTTTGAAATCTGAAGGATTGCTTCAATTTGTTAATTTATTCGGTACTTATTATTATGCACTTAATCATACCAATGAAGTATTGAAAGATCCAAAAGTAAGAAAGGCATTATCTCTTGTTATAGATAGAAATTATATAGTAGATAATGTTGTGAAAACAGGAGTTCCATCTGGTGCTTTTGTTCCTTATGGTGCATCTGATGTTAATGGTGATTTTAGAGAAGTAGGCGGAGATTATATAAGTGTTAAGCCTGAAGATTATCAAAAGAATGTTGAAGAAGCTAAAAAATTAATGGCTGAAGCAGGATATCCTAATGGCGATGGTTTCCCAGTACTTCAATTTATAGTTGATTCTAATGTTCAAATTCCTACTTTTGAGGCAGTACAGCAAATGTGGAAAGAGCATTTAAATGTTGATAGTACAGTAAGTCAGCAGGAATGGGCCGTATTTTTACAAACTTTATATACTGATAAGAATTATGTTGTAGGAAGAAGCGGCTGGACAGGCGATTATAATGATCCTATGACTTTCTTAGGTATGTTCTTAAGCTACAGTCCTCAAAACCATGCTTTATTTACTAATAAAGAATATGACGGACTTCTTCAAACTGCTATGGGTACTATAGATCAAAATATCAGAATGGACGCTATGCATAAGGCTGAAAAAATATTAATGGATAATGATGTTATTATACCATTATATTATTATACTACTCCTATATTGATAAATACTAAATTGAAAAATGTTGTATTTGACAGTTTAGGTAAACATAGATTCAGCTATGCTTATATGGAATAATATATAAATATTATTTTGTATTATTTAGTGTCAAATCCAGTTATTATTTTTTATTTTACAGTAGTTTAATAATCTTTATTATAAAAATATTGAATTTTATTAAACTACTATAAATAAAAAATATATATTTTATTCAAATAAAAAACCATTATAAATATTTTAATAATATATTAATTTAAGGAACCATAATGTTTAAAAATTTAGGATTACAATTTAAAATTAGTGCTGTAATATTGCTGCCTCTGCTTATTATGATGATAATATCAAGTTTAATCAACATAATGATAGTAAATGATGAGCTTGAAACACAGGCTTTAATCTATTTAAAACAAAGTGTAGAAGCTCAGGCTGCTAATGCAGAAAACGTATTAAAAACAGAATATAATTATTTAAAAACATTGGCTTCTTCTGTAAGTGATTTATATAATGTTGGAATAAGAAGCAGAGATTCTTATTCTGAACTTATAGATTATTATATTTTAAATATGCCTGAAAGCATGACTGGAGTTGCTTTAATATTTGAAAATAATATATTGGATAATGACGCTGATTATATCAATGATGCATTGTATTCAAGTGTAAAAGGACAATTTGGATTTTATAAAAGTAAAAACGGCAGCGGAAATGTAGCAACTCAAAGTATTAGTGATGCAGATTTAAAAGCTGATTATAATACGGTTCCAAAACAAACTAGAAAAGATTATATTACATCTATTTATAATTATAAAGTCAATGGACAGGATGTGAAAATGTATACTTGGGCAATACCTATTATAGATAAAAATAATAATTATCTTGGTGTTGTAACTGCAGATGTATCAACTTCAGATATTATTGCACTAATGGAAAGTATAAAACCTTATCCTCAAAGTGAGGTTATATTATTTGACACAGCAGGACGTTTAGTATACAGCAGAGAAACTAACATAGATATTGAAACAACTTTGTATGATTTGTTCCCATCTCAAAGAGACAGCAGGGTGTTAGAAAATACAAAACAAGGTGTATATACAGAATTTTCAACATACAGTGCTTTATTTAAAGAAAAATCTATTTATGTTACAACTCCTATAACTATGTTGGATAATTATAATTGGGGTATAGAAATTGTTACTCCTAGTTCTGTAATATTAAAAAATGCTAATAATATAAGAAATATAATGGTAGCTATATCTGTATTGATATTGTTAATTATATTTATAATAACACCTATAATAATAAAATTAAAAGTTTCAGTTATAATTAAAGCATTGGCTAATAATATGATAAGCTTGTCTGAAGGAGATTTAACTATTGCTCCGCCTCCTGGATTTACTTCAAGAAAAGATGAATGGGGTGATATAGCTAGAGGCTGGGAAGTGAGTATGAAAAATGTTAATGAAGTATTGTACAAAGTTATGAGTTCTGCAGAGTATGTTACAAGTGCGGCAAATGAGGTAAAACAAGGTACTTTTGATTTATCCTTGAGAACTGAGAAACAGGCATCAAGTTTGGAAGAAACTGCTTCATCTATGAATGAGATAGCAAGTACTATTAAAGAATCAACATCAAATGTTTATGAAAGCAATAATATGCTTATTGAGGCTAAAGGGTATTTAACAAAAGCTGGTATGATAGTTTCAAATAGTGTAGAAAAAATGGATGATGTTTATGAAGCTAGTTCTAAGATAATGGATATTACAAAGATAATAGAGGGTATAGCTTTTCAAACTAATATATTAGCTTTGAATGCTTCAGTAGAGGCGGCACGTGCTGGTGAACAAGGACGCGGATTTGCTGTTGTAGCTAGTGAAGTAAGAAATTTGGCACAGAATACTCAAGATTCAGTAAAAAATATTACAGAATTAATAACAGATAGTAATGAAAAAATACATTTGGCTGCTGAGAGTGTAAAAGAATCACAGGAAATATTTGTTGAATTATCAAATAAAATGGACACTGTATCTCAGCTTATGGAGCAAATAAATACATCAGCTCAGGAACAGCAGTCAGGAGTTGAACAAATAAATATGGCTATAAATAATATGGAGGCTTCTTTACAGCATAATGCTGTTTTAGTTGAACAGACAACAGCAACTTCAGAAACTCTATTAAATGAAGCTAAAGGATTAAAAACAGCCATAGATTATTTTAAACTAAAGTCTAATTAATATATTTTATATTTTTTTATAGAATTTTTTTTGTTTTTAATATATATTTATTAAATCATTTTATGTTATTTAAAAATATAAATAGCAAATAAATTAAGAGGGATAATTTAATGTCAGAAAATCAAAATAATTCTGAAAATACACAAAATGAAAAAAATATTAGTGTAGAAAAAAATGCAGAAAAAGAAAACAGAAAAGAAAAGTTAAACACATTAAGAAGTATGGGAATCAACCCATTTCCAAACAGTTATGATGTAACTTATAAATCAAAAGATATAGCAGAGAAATTTGAAGAATTAGAGAAGAATGAAACAGAAGTTGCCGTTGCTGGAAGAATTATGCTTTATAGGGTAATGGGTAAATCTTCATTTTTAACTATAAAAGATTCAGCAGGTACAATTCAGGCTTACATACAAAAAGATAAAGTAGGCGATGAATTTTATAATACAGTATTTAAAAAGTTAATAGATATAGGAGATATAGTTGGGGTTAAAGGTACTGTATTCAAAACTAAAACTGGTGAAATAACTATATATGCAAATGAATTAAAATTATTAACAAAATCACTTAATCCATTGCCTGAAAAATTTCATGGCTTAACTGATACAGAAATGCGTTATAGACAAAGATATGTTGATTTAATAATGAATGATGATGTAAAAGAAGCATTTATTAAACGTTCTAAAATGGTTTCTGCTATAAGACAAGTAATGATTGATAATAACTTTTTAGAAGTAGAAACACCTATGATGCACCCTTTAATTGGAGGAGCTAAAGCTAAACCTTTTGTTACTCATCATAATACTTTGGATATGACTTTATATTTAAGAATAGCACCAGAGCTTTATTTGAAAAGACTTGTAGTAGGCGGTTTCGATAAAGTATTTGAACTTAATAGAAATTTCCGTAATGAAGGTATATCTACAAGACATAATCCAGAGTTTACTATGATGGAAGCGTATATGGCTTATGCTAATTTCCACAAGGTTATGGAATTAGTTGAAGAAGTATTCTCAAAAGTATGTTTTAAATTAAATGGAAAATATACTTCTCAATATAAAGATTATGAAATTAATTTTGAGCCTCCTTTTGCTAGAGTTCCTATGGTAGATTTAGTAAAAGAGCATTCAGGACTTGATTTTAATGCTATACAGTCAGATGATGAAGCATTAGAAAAAGCTAAATCAATAGGTGTAGAAATAGATACTTCTAAGACTAAACCTACTAAATGGGAAGTAATGGTTGCAGTATTTGAAGAAAAGGTTGAAGAAAAATTAATACAGCCTACATTTGTTATTAATTATCCTAAATCAGTTTCACCTCTTTCAAAATCTTATCCTGATAATCCAGACATTACAGAAAGATATGAATTATTTATAGGCGGAATGGAAATGTCTAACGGATTCAGTGAGCTTAATGACCCAATAGACCAAAAAGAAAGATTTGAGGAACAATTAAAAGCTAAAGCACGCGGTGAAGATGAAACTATGGATATGGATTTAGATTATATTAATGCTTTGGAATACGGACTTCCTCCTACAGGCGGTCTTGGAATAGGTATTGACAGAATGGCTATGTTATTCTTGAATGTTCCTAGCATTAGAGATACAATTCTTTTCCCTCAAATGAGAAAAATAGAATAGTTCAATATTTTATAAAAATATGATTTTTTAAGGAATACTTAGTTTATAAGTATTCCTTTTTTGTTAATTTATCAATTTTTTTTACAAAAAATTATTACTATTTTTTTTATTATTGTTTTATATTTCGTACTACAATTTGTACAATAATAATATATAAAAGGATAAAAAATGAAAAAGGTCTATTTACTACTAATTGCATTTGTATTGTTGATTTCTTGCGGAGGTCAGAAAACTGATGATGCTAAAAATGCAGCAGCAACTGATGGAAAGCAGACTTCAAAAACTTTTGAAGGAGATTTTGTATATTTTGCTGATTCTGCAGTATTCACAGATTATGCTACTTCAAGTAATTTCCAAGTTGCTACAGAAGGTGAGTATTTAAATCTTGAAAGAGAATTTACTAGCTTTAATTTTGCTGAGCCTACTAAAGTTAACTTGAAAGTTGAAGGTTATTTGGAAGAAAGACCTGGTATGGAAGAAGGAACTACAGCTACATATTTAATAGTAACAAAAATTATAGGCTTTGATACTAATAGAACTACTTCATTGTTCTAATTTATAAACATATAATTGAAAAATGCTGGAAATAATTAATTTTATATCCGGCATTTTTTATTTGCATTAATATTTTATAATATTTCTATCAATAAAAATCATATATACCTAAACAACTATATTTTGTCAGAAATAATTTTTTAAATTTTAAATATCTGCAGGGCTTTGCCCCGCACCCCACTTCTTTTGCCGATTAGGCACCTACTCGGTGGTGGCCCAAAGAAGCTATATCCTCGATAAACTCGGATACGCTTCGCGAAGGACTATATTTTAGCTTAAATTAATAACCTATCTTACATGTAAAACAATTTTAGTATGATTTAGTACTAATTTTATACTTGCACTTTTTGGTTCTTTGACGAAGTCCGCAGAGCGTATGCGGCGGGAAAAAGAACAAGAAAAAATTGACAAACTTAAAAATTTTCAGTATATATCAAAAAATAATATTTAGTATTTACAAAAATACTTATTGACATATAATCATAACAAAATATATAATTTCAGGATATAGTGGTTTTATGAAAAAAAGTAATATATTAGCTTGTATTATATCGTTTGTTGTAACTTTAATTGCATTATTAATCATGAATTATTTCAATAATAGTGATCCTAATACTTCATTAAGTACTATTAATATAATGAACATTAATTATAAAGATTTAAGAGATTATGCATTAGATGGATATTATATAGAGGGATATAAAGAAAAAGAACAAAAGGTAAAGGAATTATTGAAATCTAAATATATTACATCAAGATTAAAATACAGAGCTAGTTTGATATCACATTTAGGTGAGGAAGAAATAGTTATAAATGGTATTGATATAAAAAATGATGAAGAAGTTTTTAATGTTTTAAAAGACTCTACATTAGATAATTTTGATGCAAATAATTCTATAGTAATAAGCAAATCAATAGCTTCTGTTTTAGATGTTAATACTAATGATACAATAATATTAAAGGCTATTACAAAAACAGGACATTATAATGCAGAAGAATATACTATTATAGAAGTGTCTGAAAAATTAGATTATAATTATGCTTTAATAGATATTGATAATTTGAATTCTTTTGTAGGCTTGGAAGATTGTGCTACAGAAATGTATATTAAACAAAATATAAGCGAAGAAGATTTATTATTTTATGATAATGATATAAAAAATATATTTGGAGATGATTTTAGGATATATTCAAAGGAAGATATTATAGGCGAGAATTACAATGCAAATAAAAATAATAAAAAGATTCAGATATATATAATTTTGACATACTTATTTGTATTATTCTCCATATATATGTTTATAAACTCTTATAGTATTTCTAATTATAAACAACTTATTAAAGGTAAATTATTATTTTCTTTCATTGGGTTTTTAATATCATTCGTTATAGATATTTTAATTACAAAGTTTTTATTAAAATTAGAAGTTACATTTAATTTTCTTTATATTATAATTTTGATTATAAATTTATTGACTGTTATATTAGCTAATATTAAATATTCTATTTTAGAATGGATGTTCATAGAGGGTGAAGAAGAAGAATTAAAGCCTATTAGAAATAAAAATATACTTATGATGTGCGGTATTATATTCACTTATGTAGTGATTACTTTAGTATTATATTCATCTTTTTTTGGTTTCATAAACAAAGAAGCTAATAATGACAATGTAGAAAATATTGTTAGGATAGTAAAGAATAATACATCAGAAAATACATTTTTATTTAATGGTTCTTTATCATCAAGCAATGATAATTTAATTAATATTTTGTATAAGGATATTGAATCTTATGATCAATATGCCGATGTTGAAAGAGTATTAACTTTTCCTGTAGGTGTTGTAATAAGAACTGGAAGCATAGGATCAAGAGTTTATACTTATGAAAAAAATATATTAGAAAATGGTATGGTTGTTTCTAATGTTATAGTTGAAGGTGAAATGTTTGAAACTCCAAAAAAGGAAATTCTTATAGGTAAAGATTTGGCTGCTTATTTAAATATTAAAGTAGGAGATGCATTATCATTAATTGCTAAGGCTTCAAGAGGTTGGCTTGAAACATCTTATTTTTATGTAAGCGGAATATATGATTTCAAAGATAAAAATTATGACATTATAGGAGATATTACTTCAATGTCTAATTTCATCTATTTAAAAGAAGGTGATAAATCTCCATATAATGAAAGTATATTAGTGTTTTCTGATAATAAGGATATTTATTCATATTTAAATAATAGTTCTTTTGTAGAAAATTATAATTTGAATATTATTAATTTTAATGAAGAATATTATACAAATTATAATTACTCATTGAAAAATATTATTTTTGTATTTATAGTAATTTTAGCATTATCATTGGCACTATTAATATCATCTTTATTATCAATTTTTTATAGAAGATTATTAAAGTTCTCACATGTATCTGACAGAAAACTTGTTAACTCATCATTTATAATATGTTTGTTAGCATCAATTATAATTTCTGCAATATTAATAATAATATTTTGGCCTTTCATTTTTAGTTTCTTATTGTTTGTGATGATAATAGTAGCATTGTCTTCTGTATTGTCTGTTTTGATAACTAATTGTAATGCTGAATAATTTTAAGGATTTTAAGATGAAATTTTTACAAAAGATATCTAAAAGAAATAAAATAATATTTTTGGCGGTTGTTATATTTTTTGTATTTTTTAATCTATATATGTATATAACTGCACATTCTGTAAGAGTAAGATATATAACTTTAGAATTTGAGGATTTACCTAAAAGTTTTGATAATATGAAAGTTGCTTTGGCAGCTGATATGCATGCAGGACTTTATATACCTGAAAGTCAGGTTAAAAAGATGTCAGCTATGATAATGAATGAAAAACCAGATATGATATTATTTGGAGGAGATTATATATATAGTGCACCTCATAAATTCAGCCATTATGATAAAGGAAATACTGATAAATTTAATAATGGAATAAAAGGATTAGAAGCTAAGTATGGTAAATATGCAGTTTTAGGCAATCATGATAATTGGGAAAGTACAAAAGATGTTTCTAATGCTTTATATTTTAATGGTTTTAAGGTTATGGATAATAAACTTTTATATATAACTAATGAAAGCAATGAATATATATCTATAGGCGGGGTAGGTGATTTTTTAACTGATGATGTTAGGTTTGATATTGCAGTCAGCAACGTTAAAGCGGAAGGTTTCCATATACTTTTATCTCATGAACCTAATATACCTTTAAAGAGAGCTAAAGACGGCGGATATTCTAAGGCTATAGATTTCTTTTTCTCAGGACATACTCATGGACTTCAAATAAGTTTTCTTCCTATGTGGGTATGGGAAGGTTTAAATAAAAATAGAGAATATCCTTTATTTGCTGCAATTTACGGACTTATGAATTATGGCAATATGAAAGTGTATGTTACTTCCGGAATAGGAGCTGTTTTATTTCCTTTAAGATTATTTGCCTATCCGGAAGTTGTAATTATAACATTTAAAAGTAAATCTTAAATAATCAAATAAAAAAGAGGCTTTATAATTATTATATTTTTAAGCCTCTTTTATTTTGTTATGAATATAAAATTCTAGTTAAAATAGTTTCGTATAGAAATGACAATAAGGCATAGAACCTTTTTTAGCATAATAATCTTGATGATAATCTTCTGCCTCATAAAAATTCTTATATTCTCTTATTGTTGTTGCCACATCATAATTTCTATCTCTCAACATGCTTACATATTTTTCTGCTATTTCTTTTTCTTCTTGAGTTTGATAGAAAATAGCAGATAAATATTGAGAACCTATATCAGGGCCTTGACCATTTTTTTGAGTGAAATCATGAGTTTCAAAGAATAGTTTTACTAATTCTTCATAAGTAGTTTTTTCAGGGTCATAAGCTACTCTCACAGTTTCTAAATGACCAGTAAGTCCAGTACATACTTCATAATATGTAGGGTTTACTTTATGTCCTCCAGCATATCCGCTTACAACTGAAATAACACCTTTAGATTTTTCAAACCAATACTCTGTTCCCCAAAAACAGCCTGATGAAAAATAGGCATATTTTATATTTTCTGGCATAGCTGCATTTTGTTCCATTTTATCGTCCTTATTATTAATATTTTGACTATTAAGTTTTTCAGAACAAGATATTATTGATAATAAAGACAGTACTGTTATTGTAATTTTTTTTATCATATATTTGAGCTCCGTATTTTGAAATTATTCTTTATTACCTAAAATTGAATTATTTATTTGTATCATTTTCATTAGTGAATTTTTTTACAAAATTTAAAGAAACTGAATTAATACAATATCTGGTTTCTTTTTCTGTAAATCCTTCATTATAAAATACATGTCCCATATGTCCGCCGCAATTAGCACATATTACTTCTATTCTATGTCCGTCTTTTACTAATTTAATATTTTCTTTTATAGCATCATCAAAACTAGGCCACCCAGTTCCAGAATCAAATTTAGCTTCCGAATGAAATAATGGTGCAGAACATATTTTACATACATATACACCATCTTCTTTTATATCTAATAGTGCTCCTGAAAAAGGTGATTCTGTACCTTTATTTATTAACACATGATATTCTTTTGCAGATAATTCTTTCTTTGTATTAGTATCGCCTTCACAAACAGAATATATCTTTTCGTCATCTTCTTTATCACAAGATATAAGACTCATTATTGTTATTATAATTATTAAAATATTCTTTTTCATGTTGTTATTATTTATAATATATTTTTTATTTATTCTTTATCTATGCATTTGCAAAGGGAAAGAATAAGCAGTTCTATCCTTTATGTCAAAAATATTTCCTGTTGTATCTATTAACCTATAATCAAACATATGTGTAAATTTTTTGTATTTAATTTTTGCTGGTAATTGAATAGATTCTATATTTCCGCTATATGAATCTATTCTATATAAAACCATAGCATCAATTTGAGTGTTTGATAATTTCTCCTGAATTATAGCAGGAGTATCTAAATATATTTTATTATCTTCTTTAAGATAAAAAAATCCTCCGCTATAATGATTCAAAAATGATAAAAATTGTATTTTCCATATTATTTTTGTTCCATTGCTGTATAGTGATATAGATGTTTCATTATCTAATAATAATAATTCATCAGCATTAGCATGAAAAATTTTTGAAATTTTAATATCAGAATATCCTATAAATTCTTTAGTTTCTGTTAAAGTATTAAAATTAATATGATTAATTACTTTATTTTCTGTAATTGAAGGATATGTAAATACTATTCTTTTTTCATCAAAACATCCGCTTCTTATAAAAATATTTTCTTTTAAAGTATGTACTACTTTTTTTGCTTCTATATCATAGATAAATACTTTCATTATATTTACATCTCTAGCCCTCATAATTATATATCTTGGATTAGCAGTAAAATTAGCTTCATATACATATAGATTATCTATTTCAAGTAATATTTTGTTTGTACCAATTTCTATTATTTTAAATACATTATTTTGACTATCATTACTTGTAACAGATATTGTCATTATCTTTGTGCCGTCTAATGACAAATCTATAATAGAATATGATCTAGCGTTTTTATGAAATGTTCTGCATATATCTAATTTAAAATCATACAAAAAACTATTGCAGCTTCCTTTATAATAAGGTGTAAATATTCCTTTACTTGTTTTTTGATCAATATAAATATAATAATCTTCTTTATCAATTTCATTATATATTACATTTTGTTTAGATATCATTTATTGACTCCTAATTTTTTATTTTCACTAACATCATTGGTTCTATTTTTATTCCGCTTTTATTTTCTAATACAGCAAAGTTATCATATATTTCTATAACTTTAGCACTACCAACCAATCTTTCAACATTTTTATAATATCTGTATTTATACAGCATTTCACTCGTATACCATACATCACCTTTTTCATTACTTCTAACAGCCATATAACCTCTATTATTAGTAGTTATTGAAGATGAAATTTTTGGTATATTACTGAAATTAGAAGATACAGATGTTTGATTTTCCGGTATATCTAAAACTTTATCTACTTTGTATATATTAAATTCTGCACCTTTAACTATATTATTTTTTTTACCAAGATTTATATATATTTTATTTTCTTCTACTCTTGTAACTAATCCTATTAGAGGCGGATTTCCTAAAAATTTAGATATATCATTAGCAATTTTATTGAATGCAACAGCTGAAGCCCTTCCTAAAGCAGTTTCTGTAAATAAAGCGTCTTCAGCAGAGTATACAGGACTATTATTAGGAAGTGTATAAGTTCCATTATCTGTAAATGATTTTAATACTCTTAAAGTGTTTATATCAATTAAATCTACTTTAAACTTTACATTTGCAGTATCTTTTCCGCCTTTTTTTAGAGTAAAATCTAAAATTTCTCCTGTTACCATATAATCTGAATTAAAAGTTTCTTTTATAAACTCTGAAGCTAATTGCAGATTTGTCTGCATTGTTTTATATGAAAGTACAATATCATAAGAGCTAAAATATGATATTAGTAAATCATAATCCGTAGCATTGAACATTTTTGTATTAATCAATGAGTCTTGTAAAACTCTTGGTATTCCATCATCAACATTATATTCACTTATCCAAGCTTCATTAGTTGTGGAAAAAGGCAATATAGTTATTGTAATAGAAAAAAGATTTATACTATAGAAAAGTATAATAAATAATATAATTTTACTTTTAAAAGAAAACATATATCAATAATCTTTATTTATCTCTTTATCTTTTTTTGGAGTACGATATGACATTAAAGCATTTATAGATATTAATGATAAAAGTATTCCAAAAATAAAAAATATTTTTCTAAAAAAATTCATAATTAATAAATTACCTCTAGAGTATAGTATATTATAATAGTCTAACAATTTCAATAGTTAACATAAAAAATATTATATCATTATTTTTTTATATTTTTTGATGTTCAAATATGTTTGACAACTTAATTAACATAATATATTATATATAGATGAGAAATTATAATAAAAAAAATATAAATGATGAGAAAGCTCTTAGAACCATAAGTCAGGCTAATAAAAAAGCCACTATTTTGGTTCTTTTTTCTGGTATTCTTATTGCATTTATTATAGGTTTTATATTTTACTATTTCTTTGTTAGTAAATTAAATATAGCTAAAAAAAATGATGAACCTTTATATTTTGCAGTTTTATTTATAGATGATGATAGAGAGATTTACGGTTCTTATGTTGGCATAATATCTAGCTTGCATAATAGAATAGGCTTAATAGGTCTTCCTAGAAATATAGCTTTATGGGAAAATGTGGATTCTCCGCCGGTACCTTTGGATATGCTGTATAAAAACGGAGGAGAGAATGCTGTTTTTAGAGCTATAGAAAATTCTGTTGATAAAAAAATAACTTATAGAATTGCTATTGATAATAATCAAATTTCTGATATTATAGATTTGATAGGCGGAATCAAGATGTATGTAGAGGAGCCTATTGAATTTAAAGATGAGGAGAAAGGATACGAACTTTCATTTGGAATAGGAGAGTGGCTATTTACAAGTAATAAAGTAATATCATATCTGCATTATTTGACAATGAATGGATATAAAGATATAGAAACTTTGTACAGGCTAGAAGATATAATTATTAATTCTGCAATAGGTTTAATACAAAGTCCTCAGCTTAGAAATATTATTCATTCTAAAGATATGAGAAAAATTATAGCTTCTAAAATTAAAAGTAATTTAAGACCTCCAGATGTAAAAGCATTTTTAGATATACTAGCAAACAGTAATGAAAGAACATTAGTCATAGAAAATATAGATGCAAGAGTTGATGATAATGGAATTTTAACACCTATATTTGAAGGAAGTGCATTCAAAAAACAGATGAATGATTTAACTCTTTATGTGGAACTTAAAACACAGAAAAGTGAATTAAATAATGAAGATGTTAGTTTGAGTGTATTGAATGCTACTACTGTTGCAGGGCTTGCTGACAGAATAAATATTAGAATGCGTTATAGAGGTTTTGCTGCTGGTGAATATGGTAACTTTACTACAAATTTGAATGAAAGTGTTGTACTCATTAGAGACGGTCAAATAGAAAAGGCATTTATGGTGGCAAATGAAGGACGAGTAAGCCGTGTATATGCCAAAACTGACAGAAGAGTATTAAATAATGCAGTATTAATTTTGGGGAATGACTATTATGAAATTACAGAATAATGAAGAAAATATTAATGAAAATCAATCAAATACTAAAAAGAGAAAATTTATAGATAGAGAAAAAGCTAAAGAATTAACTTTAAAAGCAGCTAAAGCCTTAGATGATAAGAAACTTGAAAATATTGTTATATTGGATTTAGACGGAGTAACAACTTTATCTGATTATTTTATATTAGCAACAGCTTCTTCTTCGCCTCAAATGAAAGCAGGCTCAAATGCAGTTTATAAAGAATTAAAAGAAGATGGTGTAGTTCCTTATGCCGAAAATGATAATGATCCAGAATCGCTTTGGTATTTAACAGATTATGGATTTTTAGTGGTTCATATATTTACTGAAGAAGGCAGGGAATATTATGATTTGGATAAATTATGGCATGAAGCTAAAAAAATAGATATGAATTAAATAAGGAGTGTATTATGAAGAAAATTACAATAATTATTTTATCTGTTATGTTAGTATTTGCTAAACTTTCTTTTGCTGAAAGCGGTTGGCAGTTTGGTATAATGATACCAATAGGAGCTAGTTTTGGCTTTTATAATGTTAATTTTTCAGAACAAGCAAATGCAAATTATATAAATAATTATAGAAAAAGCAGCGGTACAGTTGGTTTTGATGCTGGAGTAAATATACAGGCAGGATATTTGGTGTCAGATGGTGATATAGGAATAAGTTTATTGGCAGATTTAGGTTATGCTCATGATTCTTTTGGATTAGGCAGTACTTATGAGGAAAATGGTGTGAAAATTAAATCAAAAGAATATTATACTTTTGAGAATTTTTCTTTAGGTATACTTCCTAAATTCCATTATAAAAATTTTGCTTTTGGTTTAGGTTTAGGAGTAAAAATACCTTTATATTTAACACATTCAACAGAAGTTGTTAAAGATAATACAAGCACAAAGACTTATGGATATTATGGTGTTTCAAAAATAGACAGTATTATGAAAAATAGTGTTATTACTTATGTGAAATTAACATTTGATTATTCTTTCTATGTTCATGAAGATGTAGCACTTTTAGTTGGAGCTTATCTTGGAACAGATTTTGGTATAGATTTAAGAGGTGCTGAAAAAGTTAGGGTAGACAGCAGAAACTTATCATCATTTGATTTAGGCGTACAATTAGGTTTAAAAATTGGACAAGGTATATTTGATTAAATAAAATGATATTTATACATAATTAATATTTGCAAAAAAATATTAATTATGTTATAATTTATAAACTAAAATGTTTAAGTGCCTGTAGCTCAATTGGATAGAGCATCAGATTGCGGTTCTGAAGGTTGGAAGTTCAAATCTTCTCAGGCACGCTTAATTTAATACCAGGAGAGATGTCCGAGCTGGTTGAAGGAGCACGATTGGAAGTCGTGTGTACGTAACAGTACCGTGGGTTCGAATCCCACTCTCTCCGTATATATGTTATTTATTTTATACATCTCTTATAACGGGGTTCTACGGCAGTTGATGATGAATCCGCCAGGTTCGGAAGGAAGCAACGGTAAGTCAACCCAACTGGGTGCTAGTTCTCCTGTTATAAGGGGCTTTTTTTATTAATTCCTTTTATAAATCCCTTTTTAATTATTTTTTTATATTTTTACTTGTTAATATCTTGACAAAAACAATGTATTTTTATACAATGTATTATTATATTGTTTTTTAGGAGAATTTTAAAATATGGCTACTAAAAAGAAAGAAACTACTGAAGTAAAAAAAGACGGTAAGGCTGAAGCTATTGAAGCTATTACAGATCAGATAAATAAAAAATATGGACAAGGCTCTTTTATGAGACTTGGAAGCAATAAAACAGTTAATGTTGATGTTATTTCTACAGGGGCATTAACTCTTGACCATGCATTAGGTGTTGGAGGAATACCTAGAGGAAGAATTATAGAGATTTACGGACATGAGGCTTCTGGTAAAACTACTCTTACACTTCATGTTATAGCAGAAGCACAAAAGGCTGGTGGATATGCTGCTTTTATAGATGCTGAACACGCTCTTGATCCAGTATATGCTAGTGCTTTAGGTGTAGATATTGATAATTTATATATTTCTCAGCCAAACAGTGGTGAGGAAGCTTTGGAAATATTAGAGAAAGTTGTATCTTCTACAGCTTTTGATATTGTAGTTGTGGACTCTGTTGCAGCACTTGTTTCTAAGGCTGAACTTGCTGGTGATATAGGCGATGCTCATATAGCTTTACAGGCTAGACTTATGAGCCATGCTTTGAGAAAACTTACAGCTATAATAAGCAATACTAATACGGCAGTAATATTTATTAACCAATTAAGACAAAATATTGCTACTACTGGTTACGGTGCCGGCCCTACAGAAACTACTACAGGCGGTAAGGCTTTGAAATTCTATTCTTCTGTAAGACTTGATATAAGAAGAACTGAATGGATAAAAAAAGGTGATGATACTATAGGACATAAAGTGAAAATAAAAGTTGTTAAAAATAAATTATCATCTCCATTTAAAGTAGTTAATTTGGAAATAATATTCGGTAAAGGTATATCATCAGAAGGACTTCTAATAGATTTAGCTATGGAAGCAAAAATCATTACAAGAAGCGGTGCTTGGTTCTATTATAATGGTGAGCAGATTGCACAGGGTAAAGAAAAAGTAAGAGAACTTTTAGCATCAGACCCTAAAATGCGTATGGAACTTGAAATACAAATTAGAGAAACATTGAATATGGGCGGTGTTGATAAAGTTAAAGAAAAATTAGCTGAATATTTAGAGGAGCAGAAAAACGGCGGTGCTAAAGATGCTGCAAAAGAAATAAATAATGATGATGAAAATGCAGAAGCTCCAGTATCAAAGAAAAAATCTAAAAAGGTAGAAGAAGAAGCTATTCTTTTAATGGGTGATGAAGAATCTTATTCAGATGATAATGATGATGACGATGAAACTTACAGCGATAATGATTTTGAGGATACTATTGTAACTCCAGTTAAAAATTAATAAATTTTTTATAGATTATTAAAAAGGCCTTTCTTTTGAAAGGTCTTTTTATTTATTAAGAATAAATTCTATTAATAAAGAATGTACATATTTTTATAAAATGATATAATATATCCTTATATAAAAATTATAATATTGAATGTTTTTAAATGAAATTAATAAAATTTTTGATTGTTTTTTTAATATATATTTTTGTAATATTCAAACCTCTTGCCGCTCAAACTAATATGCAGGCAGGTCTTTATATAGGTGCGGATTTGAATGGACGTTTTAGCCCTTATATGGACGGCGGCGGAAGAATATTACTTTTTTACAGATTTATATCCGATGTATTTCCTGGATATATTTGGGAAGGTATAAAAACTGATGTTGGAATAAGTGATCATATCAGTGCTGAAATGAATAGGCTTACAATATTTGTTAATAGTTCTATTTCTGAGTATTTTAATATAGATGCTAAAATTTCTATGCTTAATTATTATACTTCCTATGCTAAAAGGGGATTTGTAAATTTTAATAGTCCTCAAGATGAATTTGGTACTAATGGTATAGCCAATGCTCCAAAAACATCAAATTTATCTTTTGAGGCAGAGGTAACTCCAACATTCAAAGTAAGTTTTTTAAAATCATTGTTTGAAGGCAGAGGTATAACATTGCAGGCTGGAGTTGCATTTAAATATGTTTATAATATGTACGGTAAATACCATTTAGATTATGATTTGCTTTTGATTAGAGATCAAAATGATATATCATATAAACTTGATTCAATGATTCTTTTTGATTTGCTTCCTTTAACGGTTGGAATTAATTATATGTTAGCTTATATGAATAATACAAAACAATTATGGCATTCTATAGGAGCTTATGCACATTTTCAATATGAGTTTTTAAATAGAATATATACAGAAGTGAATTTAAGAATAGGGCAGTATATATCGCACCCAGAATTTTCTGCAAGATTGTATTTTGATATGAATGCTATGATTACCTATAGAATTTTTTAATTATCTAATTTGTTTTATCAATTTGCAAATAAGTTCTGCTTCATTTTTTTGTAATGTAGGATATATTGGCAATGATATACTTTTTAAATATGCATTTTCTGTATTAGGGTAATTTTCATTTGGTAAATTTAAATACTGATGTAATGGTTTAAATATAGGTCTTGCTACCTCTACATTATGACGCTCAAACATTTTTATTACATCATATACATTCATATTGCCATTAAGCATGCATACATATCTATAATATGAAGGGCTTTCACTGTCATGAGTTGATAGCTTCATCAAATTACTTTCTAATATTGCATTATCATAAAATGAGGCAATATCAGCTCTTACTTCAACCATTCTTTCAAGATGTTTTAATTCTTCTATACCTATTGAAGCTTGTAAATCTGTAGCACAGTAATTGAATCTTTTTATAAAATTTTCTTTTTTATCATAATGAATTATATCTCTTATAGAATCCATACCTTTTTTCTTTGTAAGTATCATTCCGCCTGCACCGCCGGAAGTAATCATTCTAGTTGCAGATAGAGAAAAATAAGCAAAATCTCCAAAACTTCCGAGTAAAGTATCTCTGTATTTTCCGCCCAAACTATGAGATGCGTCCTCTATAACAGGTACTTTAATATCTACAAGTTCATCAATTAAAGCACAATTTCCAAACATATGTGAAACTATAATAGCTTTAGTTTTTTCATTAATAGCTTCTATAACATTGTCCATAGAAATTTGGAAACTGTCTTCATCTATATCTATCAAAACAGGGGTAGCTTTTAAACTTGTAACAACTTGAAGCGGAGATGCATTTAAAAATGATGACATTATTACTTCATCACCTTCGCCAACTTTTAAATGTCTTAATATAAGCTCCAATGCAGCAGTTCCGCTATTAACGAATATAGCTGTAAAACCTTTTCCAAAATAATTAGCAAAAGTTCTTTCAAATTCCTGTATAACATCTCCAGTAGCTAAATTATCGCTAATCATAACTCTTAAAGCTGATTCTAAATCTTTTTTTCTTATAGTTGGTCTTGAATGTCTAATCAATTTAATGCCCCGTAATGATAAAATATGATTAATGATGATACCATAAAATGTATTATTTTCAATATTTATATAAATGTTAATTACATAATTTTGATTGTGTTTTTATAGTATTTTAGTATAATATGCCTTCAATCATAAGGAGAATAAAATATGAATGACTTTATTAGAAAAAATTATATAAATATAATACTTATATCTTTAATAATTTTTTCATTTATACTTAATATAACATTATCTTTTCGTATTATTCCAATAAGAGGAACAGTTGATGATTTTCAGCATTTTTATGATATGTATAGATGGTACGAAAAAAAAGAATTTCCTGTAACTAGTACTAGATTTGAACTATCTGATACCTATAAAGATGAATTTACAACTCCAAGAGTTCCAGGTGGAGCATATTATATATATTATATTCTATGCTATAAATTAGGAAATGAAAATATATATAAAGCTAAAATTGTAAATTATTTATTTAGTCTTCTATTAATATCTCTGTTTATATTTTGGGTTTATAAAAGACTTGGACTTTTTGTATGTTCTTTGATTTCTCCTCTTATTTTGCTTAATGGATATTTCGTTAAGGCTATGACTAATTTTTGGAATCCTCATTTATCATTAATATTTAGTTTTATATTTTTTATATTGTTATTTGAATATATTTATGCTATAGACAAAAACATTTATAGGAATGCTGCTTTATCTTCTACTTTTATTTTTCCAATATTAGCTATTATGGCACAAGGACATTTTGTTACTTTTTTCTCTATTATTCCAACTATGATATTTTATTTGATATTAACTTATAAGAATACATTAAAATATTTAAAATATTGGATTTTGGGAGTGTTTTTATCGTTTTTAGAATATTTACCTTATTTGATTTCTGAAATAAAAAGTGGATTTATGAATTTACAAGGTGTATTATCTTTAAGAGAAACTTTAATTTGGTTTCCATTTCCAAAGATCCAGGCTTTATTTTTATTTCCTACTAATGAAATGTCTGCTTTTTATTTGAAAAATTTTGATAATATAATTGAGTTTTGGATTTCAGAGCCATCATATATATATGGTTTGGTATTTTTAGTTTTAAATCTTATATTTTCAGTTTATTGTTTAATAAATATGTTTTATTTTGTTTTCAATTTTAAATATAAAACTAAGAGTGATAATGAAAATGTATCTTTAAAATTATCAAGGTTTTTTATTATTTCAATATTCATAACAATAATATGTTTTTTTATATCAAAATCAAAACCGGGTTATTTCCATTATTTATATAGCTTTTTTTCTTTATCATATATTCCTATAATATTATTGCTAGTTCAAAAGGAAAAGTTTATTTTTAATAATAAAAAAATATTTGTAGTTTTTATAATATTTTTATCATTAAACGCAGTAGCCATGTTTGGTACTATTGATAGATATATTAACAGATTTGAAAAAGGGTTATCTGAGTATACTAATAATTCTATAATAGATTTTTTTGAAAATAGAGAAAAGAATAAATAGTTATTTAATATATAATTTTGTTTGACTTTATTATGGCTATATTATATACTACTGGAAGTAGTAATTTTTTTTAGTTTTAAGGAGAATATATAATAATGAAAAAATTATTAATTTCTTTTTTTGTTGTAATGTTGCTTATTGTATCATGCTCTAATAAAAATACAGAAAATAACAAAACAGATACATCAACAACAACAGATGCAAATAAAGTATTAAAAATAGGTATATTACAATTAGTGGAACATTCTGCATTAGATCAAGCTAATAAAGGTTTCGTAGATGGTTTAGCTGAAGCAGGCTATATAAATGGTGAAAATATAGAGATTGATTATCAAAACGCTCAGGGAGATCAAGCTAATTGTGTTACAATAGCTCAAAAATTTGTTAATGATAGAGTAGATTTAATACTTGCTATAGCAACACCAGCAGCACAAGCAGTTGCGAATTTGGCAAAAGATATACCAGTATTAATTACAGCAGTTACTGACCCTGCAGATTCTAAATTGGTAGCAGATAATAATTTTCCTGGAGGTAATGTAACAGGAACATCAGATTTAACACCAGTTGAAGAACAAATGGAGTTATTAAGAAAACTTATACCTTCAGCTCAAAAAGTTGCTTTTTTATATAGTTCAAGCGAAGCAAACTCTAAATTCCAAATAGATATAGCTAAGAAAAAAGCAGATGAAATGGGATTATTATATGTAGATGCTACAATAACAAATCCAAATGATATACAGCAGGTTGTACAAAGTTTGGTTGGCAAAGTTGATGTTATATATGTACCAACAGATAATATGGTTTCTGCTGGTATGGCTAATGTTATAGCTATTTCTAGTCCAGCAAAAATCCCAGTAATATGCGGTGAAGCAGCTATGTTAGATGCCGGCGGATTAGCTACTTATGGTATTGATTATTATGAGCTTGGAAGATTAACATCAGTACAAGCATCAAAAATATTAAGCGGTCAATCTTCTCCAGCTAATATGCCTATAGAGTATATGAAAAATCCTGTATTAAGCATAAATACTAATGCTGCTCAGGAGCTTGGAGTATTAATACCAGCTGGTCTATAATAATTAGAATTTAAAATATTAAATAAAAGCCTATATAATTTTATATGGGCTTTTTGTTTTTTGGTGCATTATGAATAATATAAAAATAACAATACAATATGATGGTACAGATTTCTATGGCTGGCAGATACAGCCGAATTTAAGAACAGTTCAGGGCGATATATATAGAGCAGTACAAAAAGTATATGGTGAAAAAATCACAATATATGGCTGCGGAAGAACTGATGCAGGAGTTCATGCTTTAGGTCAAGTTGCTAATTTTAGAGTTCCTAAAATGCTTGTTCCTATTAATAAAGTTCATATAGCTTTGAATTCTTATTTGAATAGAGATGTAAGAATAATAAAAGCTGAAGAAATGGAAGATGATTTTAATGCAAGAGCTTCAGCTACATTCAGGGAATATTTATATATTGTTCAAAATAGTTCTACTTCATTTCCTTTTTATGAGCGTTACAGTTGGTTTTATAGAAAGAATGTTATAGATGAAAAATTAATAAATGAATATGCTAAATATTTGATAGGTGAGCATAATTTTACTTCTTTTTGTTCTACAGAAGATGAAAATGATTCTAAATTTAGATATTTAGAGAGAGTTAAAGCTATAAGAAAAGGAGATACAATATATTTTATAATAAGAGGTAATGCTTTTTTACATAATATGGTTAGAATTATAGTAGGTACTTTAGTAGAAGGTCAAAAAAAGAAAATGCCTACTAATTTTATAGAAGATATATTAAAGAGTGAAGATAGGTCAAAAGCATTTGTTACAGCACCAGCACATGGACTTTATTTCAGGCGTGCTTTTTTTAAAAATAGTTAAAATATTAAAAAAAAACTTGAAATAAATTTTTTATATGTTATAATATTTAACATATCTGTTTGGAGAGTTCGTTCAATTGGTAGAGCAGCGGTCTTGAAAACCGCCGGGCTAACACCCATGTGGGTTCGAGTCCCACACTCTCCGATTTGTTATTAGCTTCTTTTTATAAGGGGCTTTAGCTCATCAGGATAGAGCACTGGTTTCCTAAACCGGGTGGGCAGGTTCGAGTCCTGTAAGCCCCAAAGTGTTATCCTAATTAAAGAGTCTTAAAATGACTATCAAAGATTCTATTTCATATTTTTTCAATTTTAATAAGCTTAAAAAAATAAAATTATTTGTTTCTGATATAGACGGCGTTATGACTGATGGAAGATTAATATTCGATGATAATGGTGTCGAAAGTAAATTCTTTCATACTCAAGACGGAATGGGTGTTGTAATGGCATTAAAATCTGGTATTAAAGTAGCTGTTATATCTGGAAGTAATTCTAATGTTATAAAGACTAGATTTGATAAATTTAATAAACATGGTTTTGAAGATTTAATACTTGGTGAAGAAAATAAAATGCCAGTTATTTTGACTTTGATAGGTAAATATGGTTTAAATAAAGAAGAAGTAGCATATATTGGCGATGATTTAATAGATTTAAAAGTTATGAGATATGTTGGAGTTTCTTTTGCTCCTAAAGATGCAACTGATGAAGCTAGGAAAGCTGCTAATATAATATTAAGTAAAAAAGGCGGATATGGGGCTTTTAGACTTGCTGTTGATATGATTTTAAAAGCTAAAGGTATTTATGATGAGGTTATTAAAGAATTTTAATATATTAATAATATCTTTTTTGTTATGTGTATTATTCATATCATGTACGGATTTTAAAAATCTTGGAAAAGAATTTGAAACAAGTGATAATTTTGTACCTCCGCCAGATATGGAATTCTATGGCTTTAGACGGGAAAGTTATGATACTAATTTTAAACAATTAGATTCCTATGCCACTAATGCTAAATTCTATAATAAGAAAAAAATAGTAGAACTTTATGACAGCAGAACATATACTTATGATTCTAACCATACAATAGCTGCTAGTATTTCTGGTCAATTTGTTACTATAAATCAAGAAACATTATTTACTCAAATATATACTAATGTAGTGGCAAAAGCTTCAAATAATACAACTCTTTATACAGAATATTTGCAATGGGATAATAAAAAACAAAAATTTAAAAGTCCTGTTCCTATACGTGTAGAACAGGAAGATGGAAGTTGGCTTACAGGAAGCAGTATGGAAGGAGATATGGGGTTGGAACATATTACAATATATAATGAAGTTGATGAAGGTGATGCTATAGGAGTGCCGGTTGCTGAAGATCAATAAAGTTTTTTTAATTATATTAATTTTATTTATATTTGCATTAACTTTAATCGCTCAATCAAGAAGAAGTGCTGATAAATTTACATTCAATAATAAAACAAAAGTTTTTCAATATACCGGTAATGCAAAATTGGAAGATTCATCTGCAGTTATTACAAGCCATGTTATGACTTTTTATCAAGAAACAGAATTGGCTACATTCAGCGGCGGAGTAAGACTATTAAGTAAAACAAATGGTTCTACAATAACAGGCGGTTATGCTAGTTATAATGGAAAAACAAGATATGCTTATGTTAAAAATAAACCAGTATTGAAATCTCCTACAAATAATATGACAATAAGAAGTTCTTTTATGGAAAGAGACTTTAATACTCCTATTGCAAAAGCCATTAGTAATGTTCATTTGACTCATGTTGATAGGGAAAGTAAAAGGAAAACTGATGGATATGCTGATAATCTAATATATGATATGGATAAAGAAACAGCAGTTTTAACAGGAAATCCTAGACTTTATCAAGGTTCTGATAGATTAGAAGGTGAAATATTAGAGTATAATGCAAAAACTGCCACAGCTAATGTTATGGGCAGGGGTAAAATATATGTGCTTCAGACAAATAATTATATTAACTCCGGAGCAACTAATAAAAAGAATAGTAATGTCAGTAATTATAATATTATAGTTGCAGATAGATTGTTTTTAAATCAATATGGCGGTAAAGATAATAATACACGTACTTTATATGCTTATGGCAATGTTACAGCTTTCTTCTATGAAGAAAATATGATACTTAAAGGTGGTTATATAGAGTACGAAATAGATAATGAGCATATATATATGTATCAAGAACCTTCTGTAAGAATACCAGATAGAGGAATTATTGCTTTTGGCGAATGGATAGAATATAAAAAAGATGAGCAATTTAAAGATGTAATATTTCACAATGATGTTGTAATGCTTGATTATGATGAGAGTTTATCTTTAGAGGGTGATTTACTGCATTTAGACCCAGATACTAAAGTTGCTACAGTAAGCGGTTCTCCTAAAGCCTATGTTGAAGATAGAAGCATGAAAATTACTTCTGTTACTATGCAGATGTTTAATGATGAAGAAAAACTTCGTGCCAATGGAAATGTATTTGTAGAAGGAAAAGATATGAATTCTAAAAGTGCTTGGGCAACTTATTTTGATAAACAAAAATATTTAAGACTTTGGGGTGAAAATCCTTATTTAAAACAGAAAGATAGTGTTGTAAGAGCCAGAGAAATAAAGTATTATATAGATACTCAAAAAATAGAAGCTACAGGTGTTAGCGGTGAAATACCTCAGTAATATAATAATTTTGATGTCTTTCTTTTTATTATCATGTCAGGAAAGTACTGAGCCTTTAAAAAAAGAAAAAAAATATGAAGTAAACATAACTTATATAGAAGATGATGGAATATCAGCTTTTAAACCTAGAGATTTTTTAGATATTTTTGATGATGATTTATCTAAACTTACTTATGATATTTTAGGCTATAATATAAAATATAATTTAAAAAACGGTATTACAGATGAGACATTTTATAGTGCTAATAGAAAAGTAATAGTTAATAATGCAGATGTATTCAAAAGAGATTATATAGATATAAAAAATATAGATTATAATGAATTAGAAAAAAATATAGTTTATTCTCTTTCTAATGAAACAAGCTTTAATATAAAAAGATTATTCGGCTATGAATATGGAACTCCTTTATATACAATAGCTCAAAGTATAGCACCATCTTATGTAGAAAGTATACTTGATGTATGGAGTACTCCTTTACAAACTAGAAATGAATTATTGATTGGTAGTAGATTCATGATTTATACTGCTTTATATTGGAGAATGATAGCTAATGAGTTTAAAGATTCTTCTATAATTATTGTAAATATGCCGCTTACATCAAATTATGTAGGTATGAGTGCCAAGTCTATTGCAGATGGCGGATTTGTAGATAGATTGGTACTTGAGAATAATAAGATTAGACCAAGTAAATCAATAGCTATAATCAGTACTTATCATTTTTTACAGTCTAATGCTGATTATGAAACAATAAAAAATATGTTCTCTTATTATATTGTTCAAACTATTGCAATGATGTTTCCAAAATATGATATTCATGAAGATAAACATTCTATAATGGCTGAAGTAAATAGATTTGATTATGTTAACTGGTATAGTAATATAGTTAACTTCCAATTGAAAACTCCATATAAAACAATCAAAGAATATAAAGATAATATAAAAATGTAATTACATTAAAAATAGTATAAATTAACTATATAAAACTAAACATTATCTATTAAATGTCTATGAAAAACAATACAAAATATAAAAAATGTCTATTATTAATGTATAAAATGTATAAAATTATACTTATGCTAATAAACATAATACTAAATTTGTCGTAAATTTATATAAAACACTATTTACTTAAAAAGAAAAGAAGTTACAATTTGCATATAAACATTTTATATATTGTGTCGATTTTAAAAAGGTGGGAGAAAAAAATTGTTATGAAAAAAATACTTATTTTATATATTCTAATGCTTACGACTTTTTCAGCGGCTTTTGGATTTGATGAAGGTTTTATATGGGCTTTAAAGGCAAATTTTAATGGAACAGCAACTATGCCTTCAATAAGTGATGAAGATTTATATAAAATTGGTGCTACTTATATGAAAGGCGGAGTAGGCTACACTATGGATGGTGAAGCTGAATTAGGTTATTTATTTGGTTCTGAAAAATGGTTTGGATTAGATAGTAATAAAATATTTAGCGGAATGAGTGTATTTGGTTCTATAGGTGTAGGAAATGGAGCTGTTTCTCAAAAAGCTGGAGGAAGTTTCGGAGGAGTGTCAGCAGATATGGTTATCAATATTAGTTACGCTCCGGTTATAAGTTTTGGTGTTGGAACTAAGGCTTATTTTTTTGAAAGCAAACTTGCTGTTGGATTACATATAGGAGCTAAAATGATAGCTGATTTATCTCCTTCATATTTAGCTTATTTTGTTCAGGAGATGCCTGAGTTCCCTGAAGTTGGAGAGATAATAGTAACAGATTTTATGATAAAGAATATGAATCCAGTAATGTTTAGTATGAAATTTATGCTTGAATATAATCAGCCAATAAATGACAGAGTTGAAGTTATATTAGGAGGATATACAAGATTTAATATATATACTCCTAAATACATAACTATGCCTCAAAGTTTATTAGACTTGATGAATCAAGGTTTACAGGGAGATGGAAGACCAGCATTTGATACAACAACTCCTTTAAAGTCATACTATATTAATTCTCTAGATTTCGGTATAACATTAGGCTTAGCATTTAAGGGATAATTATGAGAAAAATATATTTATTATTTATTACTATAATAGTGTCATTTTTAATGATGTCTTGTAGCGGACATTTTTTCAATCCTAGATATTATTTTAATAAATCATCTAGTTCTTCATCAGGCGGTGCACCAGATACAGGACCTGAATCACCTCCTGAAGAGATAGACCCTAATGAAGATCCATTTTTGAACGGCGACTGGAATAGCCCTACTTATGGTGGATATGATGCCAGCAAATTTAAAAATTGGTTGTTTAAAGCTAGTTTCCAAGCTGATAAACTTCCTATATATACATTTTTTGATGATGATAAAGGAAGATATTGGATATCAGGCGGAAAGGATTGGAATGATATATCTGCTGAATATTATAATGGTATAAATGGTGAAAACTATGCAGATAGTTCTATTATGAAATCTAGTATTACAGATTTAAAAGTTTATAAATATGCTGGATATAATCCTCTTTATGATAGTAGCGGATATTTACCAGGAAGAATAGATAGATTTAATTTTTATGCTATAAATGGAAAAGCTGTTGTAGTAACACTTAAACAATATTTAATAGCTGTTGATACTTATTCTAAATTTATATTTGCTTATGGTGAAATTACTAAAGTTGATGAAGTAACTGTAGCTGGTATTATAAAAGAAAAAGTACCTAGTCAATTTGAGGCTATAGAAAAGTATGCTGATAAACGTCCTTTCTTTGAATATGACCCTATTGGTTATGTAAAAGAAGATGGTTCTGTAGTTTTATATAAACATTATATTGATGAATTCGTTGCTTCGCCTACTACTTATGAACCTAAAATACATTTGGACTTTACTTCTATAGCAGAACATAGAGAAGATGGTCAAGGTCGATCTCCTTATTTGCCAGCAAAAGAATTAGAAGAAATGACAGAAGATCAAATAACAATAACTGCAAAAAGCTTGAAAAATATTAGTATGAAAAGTTCTGATGGAACAGGAAAATGGGGATTCCTTCCTCCATTTACATATACAGTACAAAATCATGGCTATTTTACTTATGGTATAGGAGCTAAAGTTTCAAGTGATGTAAATTCGCAAGTAGAATATTTAGAGGATTATTATCCTAGCGGTGTTGGTATAAGTACATTAAAATTAAATAAAAAAGATTTACAAATAAATATAAATGCTGAAAAGACATTCACAGGTACAAAATCGTATTCTGTTAAAAATATAAAAGAAAATGAAACTTATATAATATTGTCATCTAGTATTTATAAATATAATACTTTATTATCTTATATAGATACAGATAATTTAGGAGAAAATGGAAGCGGTATTGTTGCTACTTCTGATACACCTAAAGTAAGATTAAAATATAATTCTGATAAAGAATGTTTTATTGTTGATAGTTATGAAGAAACAGAAAATACTAAAGTAACTTTTGATAATAACTTTACTATTAAATTAGGAGAGAGTAAAGATTTTACAATAAAATATAAATATCTAAAAGGTAATGATTCAAATGGTGAAGAGTTTGAAATTACTTATACTTTACAATTTGAATCTATAATATAATATTTTATAATATTTTATATAGACTGTAAATAGGTGTAAAAACTTATTGGCAGTCTATTATACTTAGGATTGATTTATGAAGAAACTATTACTAATTATTAATTTTTTATTTACAATATTGTTCTTAACTTCTTGTAGCGGACATTTTTTCAATCCTAGATATTATTATAATAAAAATGGCTCACAAGAAAGCGAACAAACACCTCCTCCAGATATAGATATAGGCGGCGGTGAAGAAGGAGAAATTCCAGAAGGTCCCTGGAATAATGAAGATTACATATTTGATGGTTCTATAATAAAGGATTATGCATTTGGAGCTAGTTTTGATGGTGATAATGTACCTAGTTATAAATTTTTTAAGGGTTCTACACCATGGAGTTTACAAAATAGTTCAAAGAATGAATATTATTATAATGGAATAAATGACGGCAATAAGGCACAAAGTTATGATATAGATCCTGCTAATTTTTATAGATATGATGGTAAAAACCCTTTAGTTTCTGCTAATTCAGCATATAATAATTTTGAAATTATGAAAAGGTTTTTATTTTATAGATTGCAAGGAAAAGCAGTTATAGTACCTCTTAATAATTATTTAATAGCAGTTGATACATATTCTAAATTTGTATTTGCTTATGGTAAAATAACTAAAACAGATAATGCTCCTATTGTTGGAACTCCTTATCCTGTTGAGTTCAAAGCTGTTGAATTGTATGGTGAAAAAAGAAATTTCTGGGAATATGACCCTATAGGTATAATGGTTTATGAAAATGGGGAATTAAAGTTAGAATTATATGATGAATATAAAAGAGAAATGGCAGCTGATGCTAATAATTTCTTCCCTCAAGTTCATGATCCTGATAGAGCAATGGCTAGCAGAAATTCACCTGGTGTATCACCTTATTTCGATAAAAATCAAGTAAATGATAAAACAGAAATTAAAGTTTCTATGACAGAGCTATATTTCAAAAATATTAGCAGCCAAACAGTTAAAAGATATACTTTAGGTAATTTCTCTGAATTTACAGGAGGTATATGGAATAAAGGCGATGCAAGAGAAGCAATGAATTATGGATTTTTTGGCTATGATGTTGAAATGAAAATTTCAGCAGATGATATAGTTGTATCAGAATATAAATCTGTTGCTAGTAAAGATTCTGGAACAGGAATAGGTGCTTATCTTAGAAGATATCAAGTTGATTTAGGTTCTGAAGTTTCATTAGAGCTTACTGAAGATAAGGATCAAACAGCAGAAACAGAATCTAAAGATATTTATATTGATTTAGCATTTAATCTTACTAAATATGATGAAGGTTTTACTGATTTTAATGATTTATATTGGCCTTATAAATATTCAGAAAATAACGATTTATATTTGACTGTTAAGTTTAATAAGGAAACTAAAAGTGTAGAATTATCAGGTGCTGCTGATAGTAATAGAATTATATCTAAAGAAGTTCAATACAATGAACAGGGAGAAATAGAGGTTTCTATTATTCTTGATGGTCAAGATGGAGATCGTGTTGTAATAGAAGATAAAGAAAACTGGTGGGGTGCTTGGTATGGTGTAGGACCTTGCGGAGAAGGAGCTACAGGATATAATGACCAAGTTCAGTTTAGATGTAAAATAAAAGTTGAGGATATACAAAAATAAATTGTTTATGATTTTATAATATGAATAAAGATTAATTTCTTTATTCATATTATATTTTTTATTATATTTTTTTGGAGATTTTGTTATGAAGAAATTATTATTAATCATTAATTGTTTACTTACAATATTGTTCTTAACTTCTTGTAGCGGACATTTTTTCAACCCAAGATATTATTATAATAAAAATGGCTCACAAGAAAGCGAACAAACACCTCCTCCAGATATAGATATAGGCGGCGGCGATATAAATATAGATCCTAATGAGGATCCATTTAAAGTAGGTGAATGGAATGATATTGGTTATCAATTTGACGGAAATAAAATATTAGATTTTTTATTTGCTGCTAGTTTTGACGGAAAGAATGTTCCTGTGTATACGTTTTTTAAAGATGGTACACAATGGACACTTTCAGATGCTTCAATGGCAGAAAATAAATACAATGCTAAAGACGGAGCAAATAAAGCACAAGGCTATGATATTACAGGAGGATCTTTCTATAGATATGATTATAAAAACCCATTAGTAGCTGCTGAAAGTGCTTATAATCAGTCTGACAGAATGGAGAGATTTTTATTTTATAGAATTGTAGGTAAAGCTGTAATTGTACCTCTTAATAACTATTTGATAGCAGTAGATAAATATTCAAAATTAGTATTTGCTTATGGTAAAATAACTAAAACAGGAAGTGCTATGGGACAAGCATATCCTACAGCATTTGAGGCAGTAGAACTTCATGGCGATAAAAGACCTTTCTATGAATATGACCCTATAGGTTTTATGTCTTATGATGAAACTCAAGATAAAATGACATTAACTTTATATAGAGAATATCAGGAAGAAATGGCAATGGATGCTAATGCATTTTTCCCTAAAATTCATGACTCTACAAGAGATATAGCAGGTTATAAAGATAAGGAAAGTGCAGGACGTTCTCCTTACTATTATGTAAATGTTGATGATATAGCTCCAGAAACTATATTGGATCAATTAAAAGGTAAAACTTATAGTATAAGATCTGGTTTAACTCTTTATACATATAAATTCTCTGATGATGGAAAATCAGTTCAAATAATAAAAGAACATTTCTATGATGGAACAACATTTAATCAGAAATTTGAATTCTCAAAAGTTACAGGTGCTACTTCTGTTCAATATGGAGATATGATAATTACCGGATTAGAAAGCTATGTTAAAGTAAAAGATAATGTTAATAATGTGGCAGCTGAATTAGACTATGTTGATCCAGGTCCTGAGTTTATATACAGAGTAAGAGGAAAAGTATTCGATGCTGAAGATAAGAGCTATTCATATAAATTTAATATAGATGGTAAAACTATAGAGTATTATGAAAATGGAAAATTTGTAAGATATTATGCATTTGTTGAGCAGGATGCAAGCGACAGAGCAATATATAAAGAGGAAAGATCTGGTTCATTCGCTTATTGGGGATTGAGATTAGATGTTCATAATGGCACTAAAGACGGAGTATTATATTGGTCATCAGGAGCAGGAGATACTCCAGGACTTACTAAGACTGAAGGAGTAACATCAACTCCAGGATATTTGAATGTAGATGAATCTGTAATAGACTTCTTTGTTGATGAAGTTGCAAATAAAGTATATGCTTACAGAGATTATGAAGGTACTCCAGGAGATGGAAGAAGTTTAAAAACATTTGAATATAAGTTTAGTAAAGATGGTAAAACTATTACATATACAGAGGAAATATCTAAACAAGAAGGTACATCAATTACTTATACTTTAGTAAAAGATAATGGTAAAGAAGCTATATATAAAGATAATAGCGGCACACAATACACATTTACTTTACAAAGCTCTGCAAGAGATCTATTAAAGAATGGAGATCCTGCTGGTGTGCTTGGATTTAGAGATAAAGGAGCTTATTTCTTAGATGTTGTTGTAAATACTACATACTACTCTATGGACGGTAGTTATAAATATGAGTTTGACGGAAGCGGAAACCTCACATATACTTATCCAAGCGGTGAAAAAGCTACTTATACTATAACTGATAAATATGGAAGTTCACAAGCAGATTATACTAAAGCAGCTTATATAGAAGACGGAGCATTGGTATTCAAATACTGGGCATTAAGACTTAGTGCTAATGGTACTATGATACAAATGTCAACAGGTGCTTTGGCTACTGCTACTCATATACTTAACTCTGCAGCTTACGGATATGACGCTTATCTTACAGGTAAAGACGGTCAAACTGTAGACAGATTCATGTCTGTGGTTGCTGGTGAAACTTATAAGATGAGAGTTCCTGGTAATAGTGTTTTAATGCAGTATTATACATTCTCTAAAGCTGGTAACTATATAACACATGTTGTTACTAATACTCAAACATCTGAGCTTACAAGTTCAAACATGTATTATAACTATACAGCTATAGATAAGCAGTTTAATGGACAGTACGAACAGATGACTCCTAAACAAAATAAGAAATTTACAATTCAAAATTCTGATAATGAATTACTTATGGATAATGTCATCGTTGGTTATAAAAATTACACTGATCCATACGAGTTTATGTCAAGAGTGGCTGGAAAAACATATATAACAGATGACGGTAGTAAAAAGTATGTATTCAGTCCAAATGGAGATTATTTTGATTTCTATGAAAATGGAAATAAAAAGAATACATTTAAGTATGATAGTTATAATGGTAATGTAGGTACATATACTACAGGAGGTTGGTTCGGTACTGAAGTAACAATAACATTATCTGATTATCAAGGTATTAAAGATGGACAGATACAAGAAGGCTCTATAACAGCTCATGTATATGTTGCCTCTAAATTTACTGATAATGTAAAATCTAAAGTTTATAAATTTAGAGATTATAGTGAATATAGTACATCTAGTCCATTGCCAGAAGGATATAAGCCTACAGGTAAGAGTTTGATACTTTATAGTTATTCATTTGATGATACAGGTAAGACTTTAACTTATAAAGAGGAAACTTGGAATGCAGAAACAAAAGAGATAGTGTATACACTTAGTAGTGAAACTGAATCTATGGGTACATATACTTCTACAAGCGGAGGTATAAAAGTATCTATACAAGGTAGCCCGGATATACTTTATAAGGTTCAAGATACTGCAAGAGCTGTTTCTACAGAGGTTGGAAGAACTTCATTTGTAGATTATGGACCAATATTTACAGATAGAGTTAGAGGTGCTAAATTTGAAAAAGGAAATGTATCATATACATTTGAACCAGATGGAACAAAATTTATTTTGAAAGATGGTTCTACAACTATGACATTTGTATTGGCTAGATATAATAATGATATAGCAGAGTGTAACAATGCAGTTTATGAATATCAAGAAGAATCGACAATATTTAAATATCGTTGGGTTGAGTTATCAGATCCTAACACAATTAAAACTTCTACATCAGGTTTTACTATAGGAGCACCAGGTAGCACAATGGGATTTGAAGCTACTAGACAGTAAATAATTTATAATTAAAAAATCAAGCGGGGAGGGAATTAAAAACTCTCTCCGCTTTTTTTGCACTATATATTGTTTACTTAATTTATTTTATTTGTATAATTATTGCATAAAAATTATTAATGAGATTTTATTTTATGAGAAATACTTTATTTATTATTTTATCAATGCTTTTTATAGCATTGTTTGCAATTACTTGCAGCAGCGGTTTCAATCCTAAATATTATTATCAGCAAATGTCTAATGGTACTTCAAGCGGAGGAGAAACAGAAGAACCAGATATAGGCGGTGAGGATATTTTGAAGCCAGAAGAAGACCCATTTTATAATTATAATGGTGAAAGACCTTGGAATAATCCTAATTATAGAGATTTTACTCTTGATCTTGATAATGATTATGTAATTGCAGCTTCTTTTGGGGCTAAAAATGAACCTACATATATGCTAATTAAAGATGATAAATGGAAATTAAAAGATCCTTCAAGAAATGAATATTATTATGACGGAACTAATACAAAAGCTGCCGGATTTCCTGTAACTAAAGTAAAGTATTATATGTATAAAAATATGAATCCTACTTTTTCATCTACAAGTGCATACAATAAAAGTGATAGATTACAGAGATTTTGGTTTTACAGATTTACTGGAAATGCAGGACTTGATACTGATAATTACTTGATAGCAATAGACAGTTATTCAAAATTAGTATTTGCATTTGCAATACCTACAAAATGGAAATCAATTTTAGGAATACCTGCTCCTATGGAATGGGGATCTGTTGAATTGGGCTGGGAGGCTAGTGCTGACAGTGCTAATTTAAACAGTCAAGTTAAATTTGCTGTTGATGGATTTACTTATTTTTATGAATATGATCCTGTGGGAATAGTTCTTCCAGATGGAAAGATAAAAATTTATAAATGGTGTTCAGATTCTATAGCTGATAATAATAGATATGCACCTAGAGTATATGGCGGTAAGATAGATTTAGACAGACCTATTGCTGATGAAAATATTGAAAACGGACGTTCACCTTATATGCCTATAAAAGTAGTTGAAAAAAATAAAATGGCTTTGCAGGTTCAGAATTTAGAAATAGAAAATATCAGTGCTAAAACATTTAATGATAAAACTTTTGGAAGTGATGAATATTTAGATTATGCGGGATTTAGTTATAATATTAGAATAGCTAACACTATTAATGGAACAGAAACATTGAATACTATAACCTCAAAAGAAAAGCCTAGTTTCTTCTTTGATTCTTTGTTTAAAGTAAATGTTGGAGAAACTAAAAATCTTATTAGTACGGTATATACTCTTGAAATGCAATATGAAGATAAAGATAAAAATAGTATTAGTATATCTTTAGATTCTAAAATTTCTATGTATGATGAGAAAAATAGTTTGTCTATTGGAAATGAAACTATTATAGTGGATCAAGATTCACCAAAAATCAATTTTAATTATGACAGTACTCAAGATGCTTTCATTTATCAGAGTATTTCTGGAAATAATTCTGATAAAATAATTGATTACACTAAGAATTTTACGCTTAAAAAAGGTGAAACTAAAACATTTGAAATTACAATAGAAGATTCTACAATAGGGGCAAATGAAACTCCTGGAAAAATAAAATTGATATATACATTATCATATTAAAATACAACTTTTTTAGAATAATTGTAATTTTTTTAAAAAATTAATAAAAAGTAAAATATATACTGTTTATTTTCTTTAATAAATGGCTTATTTTTAAAAAAGAATTTGTTTAACTATAGGCTATACTATAATTTATTAAGGAAGTATTTATGTATAATGATTTTTATGAAAACCGCCTGCAATATAGTAATGCCGATATTGTAAACGAAAAACAAATGCTGGCTTCTATTATATCTAATGGTATATCTTTAGAGAAAGCAAATACTATAGTAGACAAGCTTTATTATAGTTTTTATAACTTGTATAATATAGTAAATGCTTCAGAAAAAGAGTTATTAAAGGTAAAAGGTCTTAATGAGAAGAAAATAAAACTTATTAAGAATATACCTTCTCTGTTAGAATATTATTTATTAAGCAGCTTAAAAATTAATGCCCCTCATTTTAAGAAAAAGGATTTAATTAATTATCTTATAGTGAAATTGGGTAAATTAAAATTTGAAACTTTTTGCATAGTTTGTTTAGATGTAAATAAAAGGTTTATATCTATGGAGAATATATTTAGAGGAACAATAGATTCTGCTACTATATATCCGAGAGATTTAGTGGAAAAATCATTATCTCTTGGTGCTAGTTATGTTATAATAACACATAATCACCCTTCTGGCATAGCAAAGCCTTCAAAAGAAGATGTTGATATTACTGATGTACTATATAAAGCATTCAGAATGGTTGATATAAGAATGTTGGATCATATTATCATTGCCGGGAATTCTTTTTATAGCTTTAGAGAAGATGGAGTCTTTGATAAGTACAAAAAAGAAGCGGAGGTATGAATATGCTTACTACTAATTTGAAGAAACCTTTTTATAATAGTATAGTCAGCGATAGCAAAACAGAAGATGATAATAATAAAAAAGAAAGACCGATAGATGATGAAGAATTAATATCTTCAGTTGGTAAAAATATACGTGCCATAAGAAAATCACAAATGAAAACTATATCAGAAATAGCAGAAGTGTCAGGAATATCTTCTAAATATTTACAAAGCGTTGAAGTAGGAAAAAGAAATATATCAATAACTAATTTAAATAAAATAGCAAAAACCTTAAATGTTCCTATAGCTATATTTTTTAGTTATGATCATATAGAAAAAACAAAAAAATTACTATGCATAGCAAACAAATTAAAGAATTATTCAACATTTCAGTTATCGAATATAGATACAATTATAAAGGATTTGAAAAATATCATCGATTAATCAATTTTATTTCTTATGTTTTGGGAGAATGAATCTTTAGTATTATAAGGTTCATTCTCTTTTTTTATGTAATTTTATACAGTTGTAAACATAATATTTTTTGAAATAAAAATAAATATTTCTTATAGATTTTTAAAGTATTCCGAAAATTTAAAAATAGATTTATTTTTACTTAAATATTACAATTTTAGTTTTATTAATATAGTATATTTTAAGAGGAGATTTTTATGGCAACAACAGGAGCTTTTCTTGATGAAGTATATAAAAATGCAGTTGACGCTGAAGTTAATAAGAGAAGTACAACTCTTTCTAATTTAGCGGACAATGCTAGAGATTATCAAAGGCAAATTTCTGCTTATGAGGATTTAAAAGCTAGACTTAATACTCTTGCTACAGCTTCAAAAGAATTATATGGTTTCCGTTCTCCTTTCAGAAATTTTGTAGGTGTAGGAGATGGTATTCCAGATTATTTTACTGTTACAGCAAATAGAGTTGCCAATACTACAACTTATGATATAGGTATCAGAGATATAGCAGCAAGTCAAAAATTCTCCTCAAAAGCATTCAATATGGCTGATACTTTACCGGCTGGAAAAATAGTATTAAAAATAGGCGAAGAAGAAACTACTATAGATTTTGCAGGCGGAAGTTTGGTAAATTTACAGAAAGCTATTGATAAAGCATTCGGTAAAAAAGTCAAAACTACAATAACACAAAAATCAAGAAATTTACAAGTTCTTACTATGGATTTAGTAAAAACAGGTTCTAAAAATATAGTTGAGGTTGTAAGTGATGACTCAGGTATATTAAAAGAATTAAATATGTTCACAAGAAGACCTTACAGATATTTAGGTCATATATTTAATCAGGAACTTTTAAGTAAATGGAAAGATGAATCAGATAATTTAACTACTAATTATATGGTAAAGAATGACTTTATAGTTCTTCAAGGCGAAAATAAATTATCACTTCCTTTACATAGAGAAGCAGAGGCTAATGAAAATATTACTTTATCAATAACAGCAAGAGTTTCAGACACTTTAGATGATGAAGAAGCACCTATTATGCCTCCTACAGTAGATTTATCTATACCAGATACAGGAATGACATTTAATAAGATAGACAGTGTAATTTATAAAGATGTAGAGTTATACGGAGAAGGCTTATCTCCAGCTGATAGCTCAAGAACTTTTGAAGATATAAAGAAATATAAAGATGCTTTAGAGGCAGAACGTAAAGCTAAAGAAGGTATGGAAGCAGAAGCACCAGAACCTATAGATGAGGTTGGATTTAATTCTGAAATAATAGGAGTTAAATATATAAATAAAGCAGGTGATGAAGTAGAAAAATTCTTTGCTTTGCCTACTATAAGTGCATCTTGGCAAAGACTTAATATACCAATAGGCGGACAGTTTGAACCTGGCGATGTTATAACAGAAGTTGTTTTAATAAATAAAAATGCCGGATATAATGTATTTTATAAAGATTTGCTTATAGAAGATATGGGCAGAGAAGAAGATGCTCCTAACTATTTGATATCAGAAGCTACAGATGCCAGAGCTTCTATAGACGGAATCGATGTATTAAGTGATACTAATGAATTCAATGATGTTGTTGATGGTCTTAATATAACAGCTAAAAAAGTTACTCCGGAAGCATTTGCCACTACTATTGAAGTAGATAAAGAAGGTGTAGTTAATGCTATAGCTAATTTTATAAGGGCTTACAATGAAGTAATAGATTTATTAAATGATACTACTCAAAGACCTTTATCAAGAGATATAAGAGACGGACTCGAAACTATGAATAGAACAGATTTAAACGATTTGGCTACTACTTTAGGAATAGAGTTTAATGTTGATATGACAGATGATGCTTTGAGAAAAAAATTATATTATGTTGGTGTATTTAGCGGTAATGGACTTGTAAGTACTATATCACAGCGTGTAAGAATGATAGTTGCTGATTCTTATGAAACAGAATACGGTGAAGAATTAGCACTTCTTGACCAAATAGGTATAAATAGAGGTAATGCTGGAGAGGATTGGTCAAAAGTTAAAAAAGGTTTCTTACAGGTTGATGAAGAAAAATTCATGAATAAAATTGAAACTCAAATGGACGGTATAGAAGAATTATTCTCTAATGATACAACAGGAGATGATATACCAGATACAGGCGTTGCTTATGCTATGAGTGATTTTGTTACTCCTTATTCTCAAACAAGAGGTATTGTTGAAAATAGTATTACAATGACAAAAAGCCGTTTAGAAGATAATAAAAAACGTATGGACGCTGAAAAAGATAGAATTGAAGAATATAGACAGCAGAGACTTGCTTCATATTATCAGATGCAGTCAGAATTACAGCAGGCTGAAAGAGAGAGAAAAAGACTTGAATCTTCTTTGAATCCAAATAATGGCGGTAACTAATTTTAATTATATAAATAAATTTTATTTATGAAAAAATTAGGTCTTGTATTAGGTGGCAGAGGTGCCTATCATATCGGTGTATGGAAGTATTTAATAGAATCTAGTATATATGGTAAAGTGAGAGCTATTTCCGGTAATTCTGTTGGTGCTTTAAATGCCTGCCTTTTGGCTATGAATGATTATAGTATAGCTGAAAAAGTTTGGAAAGAAGAAATTAAAGATAAAATATTAACATCTAAAGATTTTAAAGATTATTTTAAGATTGACAAATCATCTCTTTTTGGAATATTTTCAAGATCCGGATTAATAGAAATTATAGATAAATATATCGATTTGAATCTTGTATCAAATTATCATTTCAATATATATGCTTCATGTTCAAAGTATAGAAAACCATTTTTTGTTGAAGCTCAATATTTTAAATTAAATGGCAATTCTAATGAAAGAATAAAAAAAATACTTCTTGCTACCTCTGCATTATTAGGTGTATTTCCAACAGAAAAAATTGATGATAATTATTATATTGACGGCTGTTATACAGATGATTGTCCTATAGAGCCTCTTTATAGTTATGAGAATTGTACAGATATTATAGTTGTACATTTAGATTATAAGAAGCCTGTTAAAAAGAAAGATAATGTCAATTTATATGAAATGTATCCATCAAAGAATTTAGACAATTTTGTAAGCGGTGTTTTAGATTTCTCCCCCCAAAGGTGCAGCAAAAAGAATAGAGCAGGGCTATAATGATGCCAAAGAATTTTTCAAGTCTAATAGAAATATATAGTGTATTTAAATATTGTTTTATATCCAATTAACATAATTCAGTTATCATAATATAATAAAAACTATTGTTTTTTACATATTATGAAAAATCATGTTTATTTATACATTAATAATATTGACTTTTTTGATAATTCTATTATTATAAAAGCCATTAAAATAATGTGTATAAATATAGTAAGGTTATGGGAATGAATACTAGGGGTAACTCCAAAAAGAAAATTAAAGAAAACGATAATCCTTTTTTAAATCTTAATGCAACTGCTAAGGAAAATGATGAATTAGCAAAGGCATCTATCAAAACTATAGCTAATAGTGTAGTTATTACAGAAAGTGATAATAAAAGAATAGATAGAAACAAAAAAGAGGAATCTGTAGAAATAATAGATCCTTCAAGAAAGGATTGGCTATATTATACAAGATCCCCATTAATGGATAGTTATAGGGATAATCTTTATAGAGAATATTATGGTTTATCTGTATTATTGTCTGTAAGGGGTGACAATAATAATGAAAGAACTCTAGGTCTTTCTTTAAAATTGATAGATATAGAAAATAAAAAAGAATTAAGAGTTGGTGAACTTGAGAACTTTTTATTTTCATGCGTTATTGGTGATAAGCAAAATATAGAAGATACTGAATATAAAATAGAACTTGAAGATTTCAGTAAGGCTGAAGCAAAATTAATAAGATTTTTGAATAATTTATATGCTGAGGCTAGACAAATACAAGAAAATGGTAAATTATGGTTTAAAGATTATAATGCTTATCAATGTTTGATTTTATTAAAAGATATTCATAATATAAGACTAGAAAGCAGAGTTATAACTTTCAGTGATGATGTACTAAATTTACAATTAGAAAGTTATTATAATGAACAAAAAGATTTAGTACTTAATTTGAATATTAAAGATGTTGATTTAAATAGAGTTTATACATTTGGTGAGAATTGTGATTTTGTACTTTATAAAGATATATTTTATGAAACAAACCCTTCATATCCAAAGATAAAGAAGAATATTTTTAAAGACAGTATTATAGTAAAAAAAGATTATATAAAAGATTTCTGTTCAAGAGTGCTTCCTAATCTTAAAAAAGATTTTGATAATATAGAACTTCCTGAAGATATTAGGGACAATGATATATTAGCATTTCCTGCTCAGGCATTGGTATTTTTAGATTATGACGGAACGAATGTATTTTCAACTATTAAATTTAAATATGGTTCTTTTACAGTAGACCCTTATTCCGGAAAGTTTACCAGCAGTAATATGTTTGATAATGAAGTAACAGAGATTTACAGAGATACTGAAAAGGAAGAATATTTCTGCAGAACATTATCAAAGTATTTGGAGAAAGTAGGTGATTATACTTTTGCAACTGATGATGATGAGAAAATATTTTATTTATGCTATAAAATACTTCCTGCACTTCAGGATAGAGGCTGGACTTGTTATTATAGTGAATCTTTCAAATCATTAAAATTGAATGTTAAGCCTTTAAAAATGAGAGTTTCTTTAACTAAAGATATTAATTTCTTTGAGATTAATTTTTCTTTTGAAGGCGTTAAAGAAATACATGATTTATCAGATATTGTAAAAGCAGTAAAAGTTGAGAATAAAGAATATATAAGACTTCAGAATGGTTCTTTTGTACCTATAGATTTGGAAGTAATTGATTATATAGCTAAGATGTTTAAAGAAAATCCTATAGAACAGAAGGAGAATAATAGATATTTACTTCCTATGTTCAGTGCTCCTTATTTTGCTGATATGTTGGAGAAGCATAGCGGTATAGAGTTAGATTTAGATGATAATGCTATGGATACAATAGCCAATATAAAAAAGGTGGATTATGATGAAACTCCTCCAAAAACTATAGTAGGAGATTTCAGAAGCTATCAATTAGTAGGTTATAAATGGCTTAGAAAGTTAGCTGATATGTCATTGAATGGAATACTTGCCGATGATATGGGACTTGGAAAGAGTTTTCAGACTATAGCTACAATATTAAAAGAAAAAGAAAATGGTTCAAAACTTACATCATTAGTTGTTGCTCCTACTTCATGCGTTGCTAACTGGGAATGTGAGATTAAGAAATTTGCTCCTTCTCTTGAAGTAATAGTTTTATCTGGTAATTTAAAAACTAGAATGAAAAAAATTAGAGCTGTGAGCAATTATGATGTAGCAGTAATATCATATTCTACATTAAGACGAGATGTTAAGGCACTTAGCGAAAATGAATTTAATTATTTAATACTTGATGAGGCACAGCATATAAAGAATGCCAATACTCAAAATGCAAAAATGGTAAAAAGTTTAAAATCATTAAAAAGACTTGCATTAAGCGGTACTCCTATAGAAAATAGTATAAGTGAGATGTGGTCAATGTTTGATTTTCTTATGCCTGGTTTCTTAGGTAAGCATAAGGATTTTGTTGAAGATTATGAAGCTCCTATACTTGCTGGTTTGGATAGTTCAAGCGAGGCTTTAGATAATTTAAAAACTAGAATAGCACCTTTTATATTAAGAAGATTAAAAACTGATGTTCTTAAAGATTTGCCTCCAAAACATACGGTTGTAAGCTATTGTGATTTAACAAAAGATCAAAAAGAACTTTATATGTCTATACTTGAAGCTGCAAGAATAGAAATATTTGAAACAGTTAAGCGTAAAGGTTTTGCTCAGTCACATATAGAAATATTTTCAGCATTAACAAGATTAAGACAGGTATGCTGTCACCCAAGACTAATGCATGATGATTTGAGAGGAGAAAGCCATACAAGCGGTAAGTTTAACATGTTTATAGAGATGATTAAAGAAGCTATTGCAGGCGGACATAGTGTATTAGTATTTAGTTCATTTACAAGAATGCTTAATCTTATGCGCGGAGCTTTCAAAAAGTTAGGTATAGATTACTTCTATTTGGACGGTGCTACAAAGGATAGAATGGATTTAGTTCATAGATTTAATGCCGGAGAAGTGCCTATATTCTTACTTAGCTTAAAAGCCGCTGGTACAGGACTTACTTTAACACAGGCTGATACAGTAATGCATTATGATTTATGGTGGAATCCTGCTGTTGAAGATCAAGCTACTGACAGAGCCTACAGAATAGGTCAGAAACGCGTTGTAACTAATTATAAGCTCATTACAAGAGGAACTATAGAGGAAAAGATATTAGAACTTCAAAATAAGAAGCGTGTATTAATTGATACCGTTGTAGGCGATTCTATGGGCGACATCAATAAATTAAGCTGGGATGAAGTGAAGAATCTTATTAATTAAGTAAAATTAGTTGTTTAGGTATAACCTAATATTATATATAAATTTGAATATTGAAATATAAATTATAATAAAAAAGACTTTTTAACTGCCTAGTATTCAAATATTAAAGCATATTAAAAAGTCTTTTATTTTATATTTATTGATTAATAATTATTTTCTTGATTTACAAACTTCTACAAACATATCAAAGAGATTTTGCATCTTTATATTTTTAGAACTCATTAATTCAGGGTGCCATTGTACGCCTAATATAAAAGAGTCTTTTTTCTTATATTCTATAGCTTCAACTATTCCGTCTTTTGAAGTTGCTGTTACTCTGAAATCTTTTGATACTTTATCTATAGCTTGATGGTGGAAACTGTTTACTTCTGCAGTATCTCCGAACATATCATAAATGATGCTGTTTTTTACTATTTGAATTTTATGTGCAGGAACATATAATTCTGCAGTTTGACTATGTAGTATATTTGTATTTCTTTGTGTTGGTATGTCCTGTATTAGTGTTCCTCCGAAATGTACATTGATAACTTGTATTCCTCTGCATATTCCAAATATTGGTTTATTCATTTCGCAGGCATATTTCATAACAGTAAAGTCAAATTCATCTCTTTCATCTGAAATAGTTCCTATTTTTGTTATAGGTTCTTCTCCGAATCTGAAAGGGTGAACATCAACTCCTCCTGTCATTAGAACACCGTCTACCTTTTCAACCATACTTTTTATAGTTCTTTCATCATCTGTTATAGGCATTATAAAAGGTGTTCCGCTTGCTCTTATAACAGAATCTACATAAGAACGGTTTACAAATGCTTTTGGTATTGAATTGTTTTCATATAATAGATTTCCTGATATTCCTATAATGCTCATAAAACTTTTTCCTCATAATTTTTTGCAGTTATATTATATTTAAAGTGATTTTTTTACAATAGCTAATAACATTATTTGTGTTTTTATATTAATTTTTTATTTATATAATTAACATAATATAGTTGACATAATTTATAAATAGCTTTATTTTTATATAAATGCATAAAGGCAATAAATATGAAAGATGATAAATTAAGTAAAGAAGAAGTTAAAATAAGCAAATTTGTTAGCTTGGTATTAAGACATAAACCTGAAAATATAGGACTCACATTATCAAAAGATGGCTGGGCAAATGTTTATGAATTGATTGAAAAAATAAAAGCTACTGGAAGAAATATAGATAAAGATATACTTGAAAGGGTAGTTTTATATAATGATAAAAAAAGATTCAGCTTTAATGAAAATCATACATTAATAAGAGCAAATCAAGGACATAGTATTAATGTGGATTTAGGATTTGAAGAAAAAGAGCCTCCTGAGATATTATTCCATGGAACTTCAATTGATAATATAGATAGTATAAAACAGGAAGGCATAAATAAAATGAATAGGCTTCATGTACATTTATCTTTGACAGAGGATATAGCCAAAAAAGTAGGTGAGCGTCATGGCAAACCTTCTATTATAAAAATTAATTCTAAACAAATGTATGAAGATGGTATTAAATTCTATTTGTCTGAAAATAAAGTGTGGCTGTGCGATTATGTTGATCCTAAATATATTATTGATATAATTTAAATAATAAGTGTTATAACATACCCCGCCCTTTATATTTTATAGTTTTATTTAGATAATAAAATTTTATTTATTTTTTAAGTTTAATTAGAAATTTCAGCACCCACCCAAGTGATTATTAAGTTTAAAATATTATTCTACGCACGATTTATTTTATTAACTTATATATTTAAAAAGAAAATTAATGTATTTATATTTTTTAATCTGTTTACCGTGCGTAGTATTTTTAATTAACATAACATAGTTGACATAATTATATATTTGGTTATCATATTTAGAAAATTAAATTAAAGAGAATAATATAATGAAGAAAGTAATTTTTATAATAATTTTAATTGCAAATATATTTTTATTATCATGTTCTAATATAAAATCATCTAATGAAGGAATAGTAGTATCAGTTGGAGGAATGCCAAGTAGTTTAGACCCGGCATTTGCTAAAGGTATTAATACAGCAGTTTATATAACACATGCATTTGAAACTCTTACTCAAAGAGATGAAAAAGGTACTATAATTCCGGCACTTGCTGAAAGCTGGGAAGCTATGAGCAATAATACAGTTTATATATTTCATTTAAGAGAGAATGCTAAATGGTCAGACGGAAGAGATTTAACCGCTAATGATTTTGTATATACTTTAAGAAGATTGATAGATCCTGAAGTAGCATCTCCTTTTTCTTTGGGATTTGATATAATAAAGAATGCACAAAGTATAATGAAAGGTGAAAAGAATTTAGAAGAACTTGGAGTTTATGCTTTAGATGATCATACTTTAAAAATAGAACTAGATATACCATTACCATATTTTGAAGAAGCCATGGCTAGTGATATTGCTTCACCTGTAAGAGAGGATATTATAGGAACTTATGGTGAGGATTGGGCATTGAGTAAAGATCATTATATAGGAAATGGCCCTTATATAATGACTGAATATGATGAGGCTGTGAAAATAGTAATGGAGAAAAATCTTTATTATTGGGATAAAGATAATGTTAAGGCTGAAAAAATAACTTTTGAATTTTTAGAAGATGTTAATACTGCAGTTGCTGGTATTTATGCAGATAGTATATTATTTTATCCAGAGGCACCAGAAAATGAAAGAGCTTCTTTAATAGAGCAGGGTATAGGAAGAGAAGTTGACATAACATCTATTGCTTATTATATGGTTAATTTGAAAAGAAGACCTTTTACTAATCCTTTGGTAAGAAAAGCATTAGCACTTGGAATAGATAGAAATTATATAGTAAGTAATGTTTTAGGTGGGGGGAGAGTAGCTGCTAATGGTTTTGTTCCCATTAATGTAAAGAACGGTACTAATAATTTTAGGGACAATGCTCCTGAATATTTTTCTCTTAAAGAAAGTGATTATCAAAAAAATGTTGAAGAAGCTAAAAAATTACTAGCTCAGGCAGGATACAGAGATATAAAGAAATTTCCTATAATAGAACTAATTACAACTACTAATCCTTCTTCATTATTTGTGGCAGAAGCTATTCAAAGTATGTATAAAAATAATTTGGGTATAGATTTAAAATTAAGATATGAAGAACCTACAACTTATTTACAGTCAATAAAAGATGGAAGTTTTCAAATGATTAAAGCTGGTACAAGTGTTGCTTATAATCAGGCCACTGGTTATTTAAGACTTTTTCAGCTTGATGGTCTAGGTAATGACGGCGGATATACTAATAAAATTTATGATTATTTAGTTGATATTGCTATGACCAATGCTAATGAAGATATAAGAATAAAAGCAGCTTATGATGCAGAACGCATACTTATACAAGAGGATATGGCTATCATACCTATATATTATGATAAAGCTACTGTTATGCAGAGTAAAAAACTTCATGGTGTGAAATATGATATTTTTTCTATATATGATTTTAGAAATGCTTATATAAGTAATCAAGAATAATAGGATTTTAATTTATGAAAAAATTTTTTATTGGTTTATTTATTGGTATTATAATTACAGTATTTAGTTATAATATTGTACCAAAACTTTATTCAGAGTTTGGAAGTAAGGATTCAGGTGCTTTAAATAGTATAGCGTACGAATTAAGGAATATAAGAAATATATTAAATGATATCCGTTATGAATTAAAAGATAAATAATTTTTGTATATACTAAAAATTTTAGAGTTTGTCAAAAAATACAATTTTAAATTTAGGTTATTTGTTGGTACTAGCCCCCCACACCCCCAGTTCTTTTGTTGGCACAAAGAACCTATATCCTCAACAGGCTCAGATACGCTTAGCGAAAGGCTGCATTTCGACTTAAATTTAGTAATTTATCTTACATGTAAAACATAATTAGTATGATTTAATACTAATTTTATATTTGCACTTTTTGGTTCTTTGACGAAGTCCGCAGAGCGTATGCGGCGGGAAAAAGAACAACAAAAAATTGACAAACTTAAAAATTTTCAGTATATATTAATATTGAAATATTCTTTCTAAGCCATTTTTTATAAAGTCAAAAATATGTTCATTTTTTGAATCAGTACTTTCATAATATTCTAATAATTTATTATATTTATTTGTAATACATGACACTATAGATTTTTTATATTTATTATTATTTTTATTTTTTAGAATATTTTCCAAATATACTGTTGTATTTCTTATTTTATCTTCATCTCTATTTTTACATGCATTCATAAATTCTTCCATGTATATATCATACATATGATCAAATTCTAAATCTAAAAATGATAAATGATATAGAGTAGATTTGTTTCTTTTATCTATAAATACCTTAAATTCATCAAAGTCTATTAAATTGTGCTTATATAAATGAATAGCCATATTGAGAACATAAGCAAAATTATTATCTTTATCAATATCTTTATGCAGCATTAATTCTTTATAATAATCTAATGCTAATTTAATTTCATCAATCCAATTAATTATTTCATATTTAAAGTGTTTGCTGTATAAATCATATCCGGTATACACTTTAAAAAATAATCTGCTTATATATAAATCAATAATATCATTATTTCTAAAGGCATCTCTTATATTTTTTTCTATATTTTTGTACTTATGATTATCCAATATTATAACTAATTGTAATTTATAATTTTCATCTTTTTCTAAATTGTATAAATTATAAATTTCATTTAAATGTTTTTCATCTAATGATTTATATTTAAAAATAGTTGTTATAATACTTTTTTTATTTATCCTATTATCTTTTATTTCTTTATTATTTAATATATCATTGTAGTATTTGATTAAGTCATCAATTTCAAATCTTAATCTTATACCAAAAGTACCCATTTTATAATCAAGAGAAGTTTCTAAAAGCCAATTCTCATAATAATTTACAAAGTTATCATCACAAGTAATAGAAGGTTCTTCATTAAAGTCCCTATCATAATAAATAACTTTTCCTTTATTTTCTCCTGTCACTATTAATCCTATTATATACGAATAACCCAATGTCCCAAATTTTAATATGCCGTAATTTGTAACTTCGTTTTTTGAATCTTGATCTATTTCATATCCTTCGCTTACTTTTTGACAATACTCTTTCATTTTATTAATTTTGTTGTCATACTTTATATAATCAAGATTTATATCTTCAAATTTATCCATGCCATATCCATGACAAGCTCCGCCGTTTCCAACTTCTGTTATAAACCAAAAATACTCCTCTGGAAGTTTGAATCCATATTGTTTTTCTAATTCTATAACTTTATTTTTATCTATTGGAGGATTTAATTTGTATTTATGAGTTTTAGAAGCAAATTGCTCATAATGCTTATCTGTCTGATGACATTTTTTTAAAAGGTTAAAAATATTTTCTTTTCTTTGGCTGTTTAATTCTTCTTTTTTCATAGCAGTAATTATATGTTTTTTTATCATAAAGTAAATACTTTATGATAAATAAATATTGTTTTATATATAAATATATTATTGATAAAATAATAATTTTTTAATTTATCAGATTCAATAACTTTATAAATTATTTTTGTTTTTATTTTTTGACTAAGCACATTAATTAAGATATTACATTTTATTAATGAATATAAGCTCAAAAAATTATACGGATATATTTTATTTTTATATAATAAAAAAGGCCATCATATTATTTTTATGATAGCCTTTTATATATAAAGATTTAATTATTAAAATCTTTTCTTTCTGTCATGTTTTTTTTCTTTTTTGTTATGTTCTTCTTCAACATAATCAGCTGGTTTTTCAAGTAAAGCTTTTCTGCTTAAAGAATATTTTCCGCCTTTTATGTCTATGATTTTAACTTTTATTTCATCACCAATTTTTAGTACTTCTTCAACATTTAGAACATGTTTATAAGCTAATTCAGAAATGTGGCAAAGTCCTTCAATACCTGGTAATATTTCTACAAAAGCTCCAAAATCTTTAATGTCTTTAACTACACCGTCATAAACTTCGCCAACTTCAGGGTCTTTAACATAAGAATTGATAAGCTGTACAGTTTTATCTAGGGTAGGGCCGTCAGGAGCAAATATATTAACTACACCGCTGTCTTGTATTTCTACATCACTGCCAGTTTCTTCTATTATGGCTTTGATGTTTTTACCGCCAGGGCCTATTAATATTCTAATTTTCTCTGGATTAACTTCCATAGTTTTATATTTAGGAGCAAAATCAGAAACTTCACCAGCATTTGATATTGTAGAATCTATTATATCAAGTATAAAATATCTTGCTTTTTTAGCTTGTTCTAATGCTTCTTTTAATATTTGAGTAGATATACCAGTAAGTTTAATATCGAGCTGGAAAGCAGTGATACCTTTTCTAGTACCAGCAACTTTAAAGTCCATATCTCCTAAATGGTCTTCAACACCTTGTATATCTGTAAGTATTTTGTACCCGTCTTTGTATGTAGCAAGTCCCATAGCTATACCAGCTACACTAGCATTAAGAGGTACGCCAGAAGCTAATAATGACATTGTAGAAGCACATATTGTAGCCATAGATGAAGAACCATTACTTTCTAATATCTCAGCAACAACTCTTATAGTATAAGGGAATTTTTCTTTGCTTGGCAATACAGCATTAAAAGAACGTTCTGCTAAATTACCATGACCAATTTCTCTTCTTCCAGGAGCACCATAACGTCCAACTTCTCCAACAGAGAAAGGAGGGAAATTATAGTGAAGCATGAAAGTTTTATTTTCTTTTCCGTATATATCGTCCATTAACTGAGCATCTTTTTCGCTTCCTAATGTAACTATAGATAAACATTGAGTTTGACCGCGAGTAAATAGAGCAGAACCATGTACTCTAGGTATTAAATTTATCATAGTGCTTATAGGTCTTATTTCATCTAAAGCTCTGCCGTCAGGACGCATAGATTTTTCTACTATAGCTTCTCTAACTATTTCTTCTTCTATAGCATGACATATACCTTTAACTTGAGCTATTAATTTCTCATCTTCTACTTTAGTTTTGATATATTCTTCTATTTCATTGAAAGCATTATCCATACTTTCATTTCTTTTAGTTTTATCAGGATTATAATTAGCAGCTTCTATTTTTTCTCTTCCGTATTCAGTAACCATTTTTACCAATTCAGAATCATATTCAAATAATTCCTGTTCGATTTTTTGAGTACCGCAAAGAGCAGCCATTTCATTTTGCATATCAATATATTTCTGCATTTCTTTATGAGCTAACTCTATAGCACCGATGAATACTTCTTCAGAAACTTCTCTAGCTTCACCTTCAATCATTAATATAGCATCTTTACTTCCAGCAACAATAATATCTAAATCGCTAGCAGCAAGTTCGCTATTTTTAGGATTGATAATATATTCTCCATTTTTATATCCTATTCTAACAGCTGCTACAGGACCTCCAAAAGGTATCCAAGAAATTGTAAGGGCAGCACTTGATGCTATTAAAGCTAAAGCATCAGTAGGCATATCAGTATCTACTGAAAGAACAGTAGGAATGATTTGTACTTCATTTCTAAAACCTTCTGGGAATAGAGGTCTTAAAGGTCTGTCTATAATACGTGATATAAGTATTTCTTTATCTCTAGGTTTAGCTTCTCTTTTGAAGAAACCGCCTGGTATTTTACCACCTGCATAATATTTCTCATTATAATTGACTGTTAGAGGGAAGAAATCAGATTCTAAATTAGGTTCTTTAGCTGCTACAACAGTTGCTAAGATAGTGGTATTTCCTAACCTTAAAGTTACAGAACCATGAGCCTGTTTAGCTAGAAGCCCTGTTTCTAAAATTAATTCCTCTCCGCAAAAAACACTCTTAACTGTGACCATATTCTACTCCTTTATAGCCGAAAACACACGCACACCGGGAGGGTATTGCAATTACTAAACTCTAAAATCTACAAAAAATTATTTTCTTAATTTTAATCTTTGTATAAGGTTTTTGTAAGCTTCTATGTCAGTTTTTCTTAAATAGTTAAGAAGTTTTCTTCTTTTAGCAACCATTTTTAATAGACCCATTCTAGAGTGATTGTCTTTAGTATGAGTTTGAAAGTGACCTTTTAAGTAAGTTATACGATTAGTTAAAAGTGCTACTTGTACTTCAGTAGAACCTGTGTCATTTTCATTTTTACCAAACTCTTTAATTATTTTTGCTTTTTCGTCTGCAGTGATAGACATTGTTTTGTTCTCCTTTTGAAATATTTTCTTATCTTTTTTTCATCATTTTCTAATAATTTTTTAACTTCATCTATAGAATTAACTTTTATATTATCTCTTATATATTTGAGCAGAACAATAGTAATTTTTTTGCCATAAATCATTTTGGAAAAATCTAATATATGGCTTTCCACTCTAAGTTCTTTATTAATATTACTGATGCCTATAAAGGTTAAAGCTTGGTATACTTTATCTCCATTTCCTATTTTTACAGTTGAGCTATATACACCCATTTTTGGTATGAAAATATTTTTTTGAACTTCTAAATTGGCAGTAGGGTAGCCTATCTTTCTGCCCAAAGCATTACCATGAACAACTAAACCGCTCATAGCATATTCTCTACCTAGCATCTTATTTACACTGACCATATTGCCGTTTGAAAGTTCATCGCGTATATAAGAGCTTGATATTTTATCTCCTTTATAATTTAGGAACTTGATAAAACTTACTCCGATACCGCATTCTTTAGAATATTTCTTTAAGAATTCTGAATCTCCCATTCTATCCTTTCCGAAGGCAAAATCAGTGCCTACCGCAATATGTTTCATACGGTAGTATTCTATTAACTTGTTAAAGAACTCCTTAGCTTCCATTGTATAAAATTCTGGTAAAAAGTCAATAACTATTATATAATTAATGCCAAGAGCCTTTATGAAAGCCGTATTTTCTTCTATGGTGTAGATTGATACATTCTTCTTTTTTATAACTACTGCTATAGATAACAGATTGTGTTTTTGAGCATAGTCTACTGTATATTTGATTAATTTTTGATGCCCTTTATGAACACTATCAAATTTTCCTATTGTTACAATGCTATCTTTTTTTAAATTTAATTTAGAGAAATCATTTATAACTTGATTCATTTTTGTACTATTTATCCATACCCTTAATTTATTCTATTAACTGTTTTTTATCATTATTAAGTACTTTTTTCAATATGAATGATATTGTTATAACGATTATTGATATTAAAAATAGATATAAATTCATAGTCCAATAATTTACATTGCGTACAACGAATTCTAGTAAATTATAATGTTCTATTGATATAGCAAATAATACTTTAATAACACCATATAGTACAAAAGCATTTAATATATTATGATATATATACTGTCTTGAATACAATGATAATCCCAACATATAAAAAGAAAAGAATAAAAGAACGCAATTAATAAATATTAATATTATAGCGTAAAAAGGTATATTACTTAAAGTTATTATTTTTAGTAATGCTGTTATGATAGGGAATACTTCAAATCCAAATATGATATCTGTTGCAAATGTAGTTATATAGTTTCCAAAAGAACTTCTTTGGAATACTGTAGATGTTTTTTTAGTTTTACTTGTTCCGTAAATTTCAGTTACTTCGTGAAGTGATATTTCTTTGTCTGTAAAGTATATATAATCACTAAAATATAATTTTCCAGAAGATGAACTATCTATAAATATGACATTTTTATAAGTATTATCTAATAATTTATATCCAACTCTTATTAAATAATTATCTACTTTTGTGAAATATTGTCCATTTTCATCTACAAATAATAAACTTTTATCACTTAATTCATTTCTTAAATAATCTATATTTTTATTAAAAAATACTGTGTATGCAGGATATAATGTTACAAAAACAGCTAATACTATAATTGTTATTAATATTGAGATATTGCCAGTAAATTTATTTAAAGAACCTATTACTATCATAGCTGAAGTTGCTGCCACTATAACAATAGCGAAGAAATAGTGCTCCATTAAGTTTTTAATTAAATTAAAGTTGATATTTTGATATATATTATTAATATCAATTACTTTAAAAAAGTAAATTGTGAAATATATAACAAAAAAAGCCATAAAGAATGCTGCTAGGGTGATTAAATTTTTAAAAACTTTCATAATCTCATATCTACAACAACAAAAATAAGTATAAAAATAGAATTAAGCTGATTTAATATCTACTAATATACCAAAATTATAATATGCATTATTAATATCGTTAAAAGATTCTATATAGTTAGACAATTCCATTAAATTATAATCATTTTTTACAACACCATACATTCCTGATATTATTAACTCACCTTTTTTATGTGACAGCTCTTTTTTTAGTTCTATAAAGTAATCCCATACTTCTTTTTCTATAAAGAGACACTTTGATAGATCTAAAATGACATTATTAATGTTTTTTACTAAGAACTCTGAGAATATATCTTTAATTTGAGGTAAATGCTCATCATATATATTATTATATAAAGATATAATAATAACTGAATTATCTTTTAATGAATAGCTAATATCTAATGAAATCCCTATCATAGGTATACTTTAACAAATTTTTAATTTTTAGTCAATGAATTTTTTTTTAATTTTATTTTGAATTATTTATTTTTTTTTAATTTATCCCTAGTGCTTCTATAAATGATTATAGGCTTATCACCGGCTATCAATTTTTCTTCTTTCATACCTAAATAAGATTCTTTACTGCTTTGTGTTTTTACAACATCTTTATCTTGTTTTAATACTACAGCTGAATATTTTTTTCCTATGAAGTTTATTATATTTTTCAGAAAAGGGATATTCATTACTTTTTGATAAAATCTCATATATATAATTGTATTTTCATCATCAACAGGAGCAAATACTCCAAATACACGCATTTTTTCAAATATGTAATTCTGCCAAGTATTAGGAAAATAAAAATATAAAAAGTATTTAAAATCTTCTTTTTTCATTTCTGATGCACTTAAGGCTTTTTGTCCGTTATCAATTACATTATTTACATAAAACTTTAATATATTATTTTCTTCATCTAATTCTACTAAAGGGCCATTAACTACAGTTTTATTTCCTTTACCTATAGTATTATAATGAACAAAGGCAATATGTACAACATCAAGCTGATTTTCTATGCATCTTGTATAATGATTATGCCATTCATCTCTTATAGTAGAGTATGAGAATTTTTTATCTTTCAAATCATCAGGGAACATTATTCTATCATTGATTTTATCTTTATCTCCATACCATAGCCATATAAATCCGTATAGTTCTTTAACTTCATAACCTTCAACAAAGAAATTTTTATTAACTTCAGTATTTTTTCCATTAGCAGGAATCATTACTGTTTTTCCTGTTTTATCAAATTGAAATCCGTGAAATGGGCATGCTACATTATTGCCGCATATTTTACCATGAGATAAAGAAGCTCCTCTATGACAGCATTTGTCATCTATACAGCATATATTATTATTTGAATCTCTCCAAAATACTAGATTTTTATTTAATCTTTTAGCAAAAAAAGGTTTATTCTTCTTTACTTCTTTTGAATCTAGTACAGCATACCACATATTATATATCATAGTTGTATCCTCAAATTTTGATACATTAATTATATATTGTTATTTTAATAAATAAACATTTTATAAGATGATTTACAAAAAATATTTTAATATTATAAATGAAAATACTTTATAACTTTTATTAATATAGAATAAAAAAGAAATATAGAAAATTATAAGATGATTTATTTTAATTTATATAAATATTTTTTGAAAATAGATAATAAATTCAAATATTTTTTATTATAACTTTTAATATGCTTGTTAATAATCAATTATTAATATATAATATTTCCAAAAATAATTTGTTTTTATTTTTTATGAATAAACAAATTATTCTAAAATCTGATAATTTTGTCAGAAATAAAATAAATAATTTAAGGAAATAAATATGGCTTTATCTATAGGAATAGTAGGACTTCCTAATGTAGGAAAATCAACACTTTTTAATGCTTTAACTAATGCTCATGCTGAGGCGGCTAATTACCCGTTTTGTACTATAGATAAAAACGAAGCCACTGCTATAATAAAAGATGAAAGAGTTGATAAATTAGCTGCACTTTTCAAATCAAAAAAGAAAGTTTATAACACAACTACATTCGTAGATATTGCTGGACTTGTAAAAGGTGCTTCAAAAGGCGAAGGACTTGGTAATAAATTCCTTTCTCATATTAGAGAAGTTAATGCTGTTTTGCATGTTGTAAGAGTATTTGAAGATGGAAATATTACTCATATAGGCGATGTTGATCCTTTAAGAGATTTGGATATTATATTGACAGAACTTATGCTAGCTGATATTGAAACAGTTAATGCTAGAATGGAAAGACAAAAAAAGATTGCTAAAGGTGCTAAAGTAAAAGCTGCTGAAGAAGAAGTGGCTTTACTTGAGAAAATACTTCCAGAATTAAATAATTTTAAACCAATATTTAGTTTAGATTTAACAGATACAGAAAAAGAAATATTAAAACCTTTATTCTTATTAACAGCAAAAAGCATGATGATAGGTGCTAATTTATCAGAAAATGAGCTTGCTAATCCGGAAAAAAATTCTAATTATGTAACATTACAGAATTATGCTAAAGAAAAAAATGTTGAATTAATACCTTTCAGTGCAAAAATAGAGGCTGATTTACAGGATTTAGATGAAGAAGAAAGATTAAGTTATTTAGCTGATTTAGGCGTAAAAGAATCAGGTGTTGCAAGACTTACAAAAGCAGGACATAGATTATTAAAACTTTTGACATTCCTAACTTCAGGAGAAGATGAAACAAGAGCTTGGACAGTTAGAGAAGGTGCTTATGCTCCAGAGGCTGCAGGCGTAATACATAGTGATTTTGAAAGAGGCTTTATTAGTGCTGAAGTTATAAATTGCGATAAACTTTTAGAGCTTGGAAGTTTTGTAAAAGCTAAAGAAGCTGGTGCTATAAGACTTGAAGGAAAACAGTATTTAATGCAAGAAGGTGACGTTGTAACTTTTAGATTCAATGTTTGATATACAATATATTATTAATCTATATATAATTGTTATAAATTATAAATATTTTTTAAATTATGAAGATAAATTTTGAAATTAAATATGTAAAGCTTTTTGCATTGTCAGCCTGTATTGGAGCTGTTGTAGGTTTTATAGTTTCAATATATAGAATAATACTTTATAAATTAAGTGTTAACGTTTTTTATGTATCGAATTTTATATTTGAAAAATGGTATTATCCTATAATTCTTTTTGCATTTCTTATAAGTATGGGATGTCTTATAGGTTATATACTTACTCAGTATCCTCAAATAAGAGGTGCCGGAGTTCCTCAAATAAAATATTATATATCGCTGCATGAACCTAAAAATATATTCTTTGAAATTTTGTTCAAACTTTTTGGAAGTATGATATCATTTGCAAGCGGTATTTCTCTTGGAAGAGCTGGCCCTTCAATGCATGTTGGTATGCTTGTTGGATTATTTTTTCATAAATATTTTTCTAAACTAGCAAAATATAGAAGATATTTACTTGTTTCCGGTGCCTGTGCCGGAATGACTGCTACTTTTAGTGCTCCTTTTACTGGTATAGCATTTTCTTTTGAAGAACTTGGAGAGCATAAGAATCATATAGTTTTTGTATGTATTGTATTTTCTTCTATAGCTTCAATACTTGTAATTGAGCATATTGTAGGTCAAGGATTTATACTTAATTTTAATTTGCCTAAGATACTTGAAGTAAGACATTATATATCTTTACTTCCTTTTGGTATAATATGCGGAATACTTGCATCGATGTTAAATTTTCTTATGAATTTCTTTTCTAAGATGTATCAGAAGATTAAGAATGATATACTTCGTCCAGTGCCTGCATTCTTACTTGCCGGATTTATGATAATGTTCTTTCCTTATGTACTTGGAAGCGGTGATTTATTAATAGGAAGTATAGTAAAAGATAAATTTTCAGTTTCTATGCTTTTTATATTGATATTTATGAAATTATTTTATACTTCTGTATGTGCTACTTCCGGAGCAGTAGGCGGAATATTCTTTCCAACTTTTATATTGGGAGCATCAATAGGTTCTTTATATGATATATTCCTTATAAAATATTTTCCTGATTATGCTGTATATGGAGATTTATTCATACTGCTTGGAATTACTTCGTTAATGTCTGGTATTACAAGAACTCCTATAATGGTATGTATATTAATACTTGAAATATCAAATTCTATTTCTAATTTCTCAGCACTCGTTATAGTCGCCATAATATCATATATGGTTGCTAAAGTATTAGGCGTAACTTCAATATACGACCAAGATTAATATATTATTTTGGAGATGTTATGGAGATTTATCAAGAATTATTTAATGATTATTTAAAAGAATATTATAAGACTCTTGAAGAATTATTAAATTGTTTAGAAAATGATGATAAAGAAAAATTTCAAGAGAAAGTTAATATATTTGTATATAAAAAAGATAATGAGGCAGAATATACAAAAGATAAAAATTATATTGAAAGATTAAAATTAGTTTTATCTATACTTTATCATAAAAATAGAAATGAATTAATGAATAAAAAATCATTTGAAGATTTGCTTGTTTTTTTGTTTGAAGAAGAAATAAAAGACAGACAAACTAATTCTTATCAGGGTATAGGTACTTCTTTAGAAATTATGAGTTTTTTATTCGTTAAACTTTATAATGGTCATATAAATAAATTACTCTCTAAATATAAAGATTTATTTTATAAAGCAAAAAATGCAAACTTCGATTGTAATTGCGGTTATCATGTTGATGATTATGATTATTATAATGAAAGATTAGATGAATTAAATTTAGATTCTATAATATCTTACTTTATAGATATTGATGAATCAAAATTGTTATCAAAACTTGTTGATATATGGAAAAGCACTGTAAAAGAATGGGATAAAAAGAATTTAGATAAATTAAAATATTATGAGTCACTTATAGAAGACAAAGAATCTTTACTGGAAACTACCAAAAAACTTTTTGAAATGGCTGTTCAAGAAAATGAAAGTAATTGGGATATAGTGTCTGCTTTAAATAATTATCTTAAATCTTTAATTGATAATAATAAATATGATTATGCTTGGCAGTTAATGACAAAATATATGAACAATATAAAAAATATTCAAGATGATAAATTTTATAATATTAATTTGGGAAGATTTATAATAGAAAGAGCAGCAGATATAATGCTTAATATAAATAATGATAAATTAGAGAAAGAAATATGGGCTTTCATTAGTGAGCCTTTTACATCAGAACATCATTCTTTTTATTTGAAATTATACGAAAAAGTATTATTATGCTGTGATATTGTAAGAGATGAAAAATTAAAAAATAAAATATCACAAGAGTATCAGAAAGAACTGAACAAATTGAAGATATAGTCAAATAACATAAATTTAAAATTGTGTTTTTTGCAAACTTAAAAATTTTCAGTATATACCTAAACAACTATATTTTGTTAATTTTTACTTTTTTGTAAATGGAATTTTTGTTTATTAATAGTATGAAATATTATTAAGTTTTGTTTAAAATGCGAAGTAAAACCAAGATTTGTGTAAAAAATGCAGGCTTTCGCGAAGCGTATCCGAGCCCGCCGAGGATATAGGTTCTTTGTGCCAATACCATACCTACACTTACAGTGGACTTCGTCAGGTACTCCTTTCAGTCGCAGTACTTCCTTCGGTCGCAAAAGAACTGGGGGGTACGAAGTACGCAGAGCGGGTGGCTAGTCCCCACAAATAATAAAATAATTTTTGACAAAATATAGTTGTTACTAATTATATAAATATATTAATTTTATTGTTATAAATTTATTTTATGCAATCATTAATAAATTCTATAGGTACGTCCATACGATTTGCAGTTTCTTCTTTATTCATGCCGCTATCTAAAAAACGTTTACATACTGATTTAATATTTTCCCCAACTTCAATAATATGTTTGTCTGGATCATAAAATCGAACAACCCTTTGTCCCCAAGAATGTTCTTTGACAGAATGTACATATTCTATATTGTAGTTTTTTAGTTTATTAATGAAATTATCAAAATCATCTTCTTCAAAATAGATTTCAAAATTATTTCCTCCAAAAGATATATTATTTTTATCAATAAATTCTTTATATGTTTCTATTGTTTGTAAAACTAAATTTCCAGTTAATGTTTTATTTGCTCCGAAATCCATAATAACATTTAATTCAAGAATTTTTTTATAAAATTCAACGGATTTATTTATATCAGTAACTATAATCATAGTGCTTTTTAATATCATTTTTATACTTCCATAATTTATATTTTTTGTATTTTTAATTATTTTTTATATAGTATATTATGTAACTATAATAAAACTATTTAATAGGGTAGGAGTGAGATAAATTTATATAACTTTATAAAGAACAAAAAAATATGTATTATTAGAAAATATTGATTTTTAGGATTGAAATATATTAACATAATAATTTAATATGATAATAATTATTTACCATATTAAACTATTATTATGTTTTATAAATTTATTATCCGGCTATATCGCCGTATTCTATTTGTCTGTCGCCGTCAATATAAACTATTAGTGAATGATGTTTGAAATAGTCAGGTTCAAATAATATATGTAATGTTGTATCCGGTCTTGTTTCATCTTCATCAAAGTCTATTAGAATAGTATCTATATATATTGCATTATAGAAATCTTCTTCTTTTATAGGTATATTAATGATTTCTCCGGATTGGTTTTTATAAGTATTTTCATCAACCTGTTCACAAGTGATAATCCATTCTTCTGCCAAAGCTAAGCATTGTTTGTCAATAAGAAAATCAACAACATTTTTTTTATGCTCATCTATCCATTTTAATATTTCATTTATTTTATCTAAATATTTCATTAACATTTCAGATTTATTTGCTTCTTCGCCGAAATCTATTAATAAAGAAATTTTTTCATCATTCCATAAATCGCATTCTGATTCATAAGAAAAATAATCATTCTCATAGAAATCTTTTATAATTTTATCTTTCATAACTTCCCTCTTTTTTTCAAGTCTTATATTCATATTTAGTATGACTATTTATTAAATATAGTAATATATTATCAATTTTCAAGTTTTTATTTATTTTTTTTTATTGCATTGATAATTATATCGCATACAGCCTCACTATCAAAGTATCCGCTGTCTATAGTGAGATTATAATTAGTCATATTTCCCCAATCTCCGCCGGTGTAGTATTTGTAGTAATTAGCTCTATACTTATCAGTATTTTTTAACTGAGTTTCAGCATTTTCCATTTTTACGCCATATTCATTAGTTATTCTATGTATTCTTTCTTTGTTTGGGGCATGTATAAATACATTAAAACATTCATAATTTTCTTTTAAAATGAAGCTTGCACATCGTCCTATTATTACACAATTTCCTTGATTGGCTATATTTATAATAACTTCTCTTTGTATTTCAAATATTTTATCAAGAGTAGAATTTCTTACTGCAGATGCAAATGGACTTGAAAAAATTTCTTTATGAAATGCACTGAAAAAAAGATTATCATTAGTGAATTTTTCTTCTTTGGATTCCAAAAATTGTTTGTTTATACCCGTTCTTTCTGCCACTACTTCTATAAGTTCTTTATCGTAGAAAGATAGATTAAGTTTTTTTGCCAACATCTCTCCAATATGTCTTCCGCCGCTTCCATATTGTCTGCTTATCGTTATTATTATCTTTTCCATTCTGTTTCAACCGTTTTCTTTTATTTTTATTTATTATATTATAAAAAAAATTTTTATCTATCATATATTATTGTAATTTTTACTGTATTTTTTTAAAAAATAGTTTGATTTTTTTTTACTAATTGATATTATATATAGAAATTAATTTTATTTAAAAAGAATTATTTTCATAAATATATATATACGTTTGGAGGAAAATAAATATGGCTGCTAAAACATTAGAAGAAGTTTTATATTCAATATTTCAAGGTGAATCTAATGCTTCAAATAGATATAGTGCATTTGGAAAAGCATCTAGCAATAAAGCAATTCAAAAAGTTTTTTCAACAACATCTTTTGCTGAAAAAATTCATGCTGAAAAAATGAGAAAATTAGCTTTGAGAAGCGGATTAGATATGACAAAATTTACACCAGAACTTAATCCAGTTGCTCCAGCTAGCGATAAAGAAAACTTAGAAGCAGGTATAAAAGGTGAAGTTTATGAATCTACTATACTTTACCCACAATTAGCACAAGTTGCAGTAGAACAAAAGAATAAATTAGTAAGTGAAACTGTAAATTCTTTAGGTAAAGTAGAAACAGAACATGCTAAATTATTCCAAGATATTATAGATAATTTCTTAAATAAACCTGATGCAGAAGTAACTTTCTATCTTTGCCCAAGCTGTGGTAATATCTACAGAGACAAAGCTCCAGAAACTTGCGAAACTTGCGGCGGTTCTGGAAAAATGTTCCAAAAATATTAATGTAATAATCTATAAACATTACTTTATAATTATATCTACAATAATGTTGTTGACTTTATAGCAAAAATATGTTAATAATGTTATTGTAGAAAATGTTTAAAAAAAATAATAATAACGAGGTGAAATATGACTATACCTATAATAATCATCACCTCTGTTGTAGTTGCGTTTATTTTGGGATATACAACCCGTTTTGTTATAGCTAAAATAAAGCTTAACTCTACGGAAATTATAACACATAAATTGCTTCAAAGTGCAAGGGAACAAGCAGAAAATGAAAGAAAAACTATGCTTTCTGAAGCTAATGCAGAAATACAAAAAGAGCGTAGCAGGCTAGAAAGTGAAAACAGAGATAGAAAAGCAGAAATTCAAAAGCTAGAAAATAGGGTACTACAACGAGAGGCTAATCTTGATAAAAAATCTCAATACTTGGAAAACAAAGAGCATGGTATTGAGAATAAAATGAAAAAGATAAAAGAGCAGGAAGAAAAATTATCTTTTGTTATAGAAGAAGCTGAAAGAGAATTGGAAAGAATAGCTGGTCTTACAAGAGAAGAAGCTAAAGCTAGCTTGATAAAAGATATAGAAGAAGATGCCAAAAAATCTGCTACTAAAATAGTTGATAATATAGAAAAAAATGCTATAGAAACAGGCGAGAGAAAAGCCAGAGAAATAATAGTACAAACTATACAGCGTCTTTCTAGTGAGGTTGCTCAAGAAACTTCTGTTACATCTGTTTCTTTACCTAGTGAAGAAATGAAAGGTAGAATCATAGGTAGAGAAGGTAGAAATATAAGAATGCTTGAAACCCTTACAGGAGTAGATATAATTATTGATGATACTCCAGAGGCAGTTGTTATATCTTGTTTTGACCCTGTTAGAAAACATATAGCTAAAGTTTCATTAGAAAAACTTATCTTAGATGGAAGAATACACCCTGCTAGAATCGAAGAAGTTGTTGAAAGAACTAGAAGAGAAGTTGAAGATTCTATAATGGAAGCAGGTGAGAACGCTATCGTTGATTTGAATCTTACAACTATGCATCATGAACTTATCAGACATATGGGTAGACTTCAATATAGAACAAGTTACGGACAGAATATGCTTCTTCATAGTAAAGAAGTTGCTAATATTGCTGCAATGATAGCTGCAGAAATAGGTGCTAATGTAGATTTAGCTAAAAGAAGTGCTTTTTTGCATGATATAGGTAAAGCAATAGAAACAGAAGGTGAAGGTTCTCATGCTATGAGCGGTGCTGATTTGGCAAAAAGATGCGGAGAAAAAGAAGAAGTTGTTAATGCCATAAGAGCACATCATAATGATGTTGATACTCAAACTGTTGAGGCAGTTATCGTAAAAGCAGCAGATGCTATTAGTGCAGCAAGACCTGGTGCTAGAAGAGAATCTTTTGAAAGCTATATTAAACGTTTAGATAATTTAGAGAAAATTGCTGATAGTATAGAAGGCGTTGAAAAATCATTTGCTATACAGGCGGGCCGTGAGCTTAGAGTTATGGCTAAAAGTGATATGGTAGATGATATTCAAGCAAAACAAATAGCAAGAGATATTGCTAAACGTATTGAAGATGAATTGAAGTATCCTGGAATAATTAGGGTTACTGTAATTAGAGAAACTAGAGCAGTTGAGGTTGCTAGATAATAATTAATTAAAGGTAAATTAAAAATGTCTATAAAAAATATATTATGTCTTGGCGACGTTATAGGCGTTACAGGACGTTATGCTATAAGAAGGCATTTAGAAGAAATAAAATTAGAAAATGATATTGATTTTGTCATAGCCAATGGAGAAAATGCTGCTAATGGTATAGGCATTACAAGGGATACTGCAGCAGAATTATTTGACTGCGGTATAGATGTTCTTACTTCAGGCAATCATATATGGAATAATAGAGATGTCTTTGCTTTAATAGGTAATGAGCATAGACTTCTCCGTCCATATAATTATCCTAGTGATGCTCCTGGTCTTGGCTATTATATATATGAAATGTTCGATTGTAAGATTGGCGTACTCAATTTAATGGGAAGAACTTTCTTAGATCCATTAGATTGTCCTTTTAAAAAGGCTAATCTTGCAATTAAACATATCAAAGAAAGAACTAATGTTATATTCATAGATTTCCATGCAGAAGCTACTGCTGAAAAAATTGCTTTTTCATATTATCTTGAGGGACAAGTATCTTGTATATTCGGTACACATACACATGTACAAACTGCAGATGAGAAAATATTATCTTCCTATACAGCATATATTTCTGATATAGGTATGTGCGGAAGTTATAATTCTGTTATAGGAATGAAAAAAGATGCTGCAATTGCTAGATTTGTTACTAAAATGCCTCATAGATTTGAAGTTGAAACTACTAGCCCTATGATTAATGGTATTGTTGTTCAGGTTGATAGTGTTACAGGTAAAGCAGTTTCTATAAAAAGAATAAATTATGTATATCATAATGATATAGTTGAAAGGCAGGAAAAATAATTTTCTTAAGAAGGTTGAGATTATGGAAAATGATAACTCTCCAAAAGTATTTCTTAGACACTTTTTTATTTTTTATATAAAAGTTGCTGTTATTCATACTTTAACATATATTGTTTTTGGATTATTATTTTCTAATATGTTTGATTACAGTTCTGTTTATGATGGTACTGTAATAGCAAATTTTATGAGAAGTTTTGAATCTCCTATAATTTTTGTCGGACCTTTTTTACAGCCTATAAGAGCGTTATTTATAGCTATAGCTTTATTCCCGCTTAGAAGAATTATAATTACTAAATTTGGCTGGTTTATAACTTGGCTTATATTTGCATGTATAGGTATTATAGCTGCTCCTTCTTCAGCACCTAGTTCTATAGAAGGTGTTGTATATACTCAGCTTCCATTAAAATTTCATATAATAAATTTACCTGAATTATTGATTCAAACTTTTGCTTTTTCTATCATACTTTGGGTTGTAGAATTGCTTCCTCATACTGAAAAAGAATTTTCAAATAGAATATTTTTACTTAAACTTTTATTTTCTATATTCTATACTATGATAGGTATACTATTAACTTCTGTATGCGGAATAATTATAATGAATTTCTTGGAAATAGATTATTCAAAGACTAAATTAGACAGAGGAATTGTTTCTTATCTTAGTACAATATCTATAGTTACAATAATAATATCATATTCATTTTCTGATAAAGTATATAAAAATAAATGGTGGCTATTATTGATAATACCTTTGATTTTATTATTGTATATAGGTTTCCCTTATGGATATAATTATCTATTTAATACGATTTATAACAATCAAATGGCATTAATTCCTTATAGTTTATCTGCTGTATTAATGGCTATTATATATTATGTTATCTTTGTTATTCTTTACGGCAAATTAAGAACTAAAAAAAGCAAATGTACAGATTTAATTATAACTGAAGAAGAACCAGAATCTAAAGATGAAGAAGAAAAAGAAGAGGTTAAATTGATAGAGCTTAATGCTGATAATAACGAAGAAGATGATAAAAATTCTGTACAATAAGTATAATAAGACATAAAATTCAAAGTGTTCACTAATTCTTCAACATTAAGGCTAAAATGTAGTATGTTTTGTGTTAAATGTAGTGTAAAATTCCTACATTTTGAATTTTTTGTTCATTTTCAATAAATTTATTTTATAATCAAAAATGACAATATTTACTTATGTCGATTTTAGTGTATCATATATAGTAATAAAAAATTATTAAATTAGTATAGGGATTATGAGTAGAGTATTTTTATATATAACGATTATATTTATTAATAGTTTATTTCTTTTTTCTAAGGAAACAATAGAAAGACCTGTTTCTGATAATCCGAATTTTAGTTCTTCAAAATTTAAAAACTGGCTTTTAGTTGCTACTTTTGATAAAAACAATGTTCCTAGTTTTAAATTTGTTGATAGTACAGAAGATAAATCCTGGAAACTAAATAATTCTGATACTAAAGAATATATGTACGAAGGAAAAAATTCAAAAGCTGGAATGTTTTTTATATCCAGCATGAAATATTATCAGTATAGAGGTTATAATCCTTTATATACAGAAAAAAGAAATAAAGCAAATGAAAATGCTATGAAGCGTTTTTATTTTTATAGATTTACAGGAAAAGGCGGCGGAATAATATCTTTGGATAATACATTGGTAGCAGTAGATATTTATTCAAAGTATGTTTATATATATGGTATTCCTGTAGAAGAAGACAGTGTATTTGGTGTTGATGTGCCATTAAAATGGGGGCCTTCAGATACAGTAGTTTATAAAGGTTCAGTATTGCCTTTTTATAAATATGATCCTGTTGGACATGTAAATGAAGATGGTACAGTTGTTTTATATCCTTTTTATCAGAATTCTTTCTTAGATAAAGAGAATAGATATCAACCTCTTTTAAATAGCAAATATATTTACAGAAATTAGTCTTTTATAAGTTTTATTAACGTAAAAAGCCATTATTTATTATGAATAATGGCCTTATTTTTTATATATACTGAAAATTTTTAAGTTTTTCAACTGATAGACTTTATATAAATTTTATCTACTTTTTTACCGCATACGCTCTAAGGATTTCGTCAAAAATAATTATTTTTTTTCGTTATTTAATTGCTGTTCTATTTCCGGTATGGATTCTAAATATATTTTTGACATTTGCCAATTATCAGTTTTTATTAGTTTTAATATGTATTTCAAATATGCAGCAAATTCAGCCACTTTATTTTTATTACATACTTTGAATCCATCACCTGTAAAATATTTTCCTGTAATCCATTCTTGTTCTTTTTTTGTGTATAAACAATAGAAATTATCTTGACCAAATGGCGGTCTTATCACTATTTTGAATATAGAATTATCTGGAGGTATAACATAATTTTCTTTAGCTTCTATTTTATTTTGATATTGATTATTTGTATAATTATTAAAATCATTAGGATGCATTAATATTACATTTCCATCATTTTGAAAAGCGAATATATATATATATCCTTCTGTATTACATCTAAAATTTAAAGTAAATGATTCTCCTTCTATTATTTCACCTTTGTCGTATATTGCATTTGTTTTATTTTCTAATGTTGTCCTTTCAGCTCTTAGTATTATATTTATTCCATTAATTGGAGGTTCAAGAGCTTCTAACATCATTTTTGAAAAATGAAATTCTAGGAATGTGCATATTTCATTGATAGTTGATACGCTTTCAGAAGGGTTTTTTAATTCATATTCCTTTAATGTTTCGCCTGTTACTATATCTATTGCTTTAAAATTGTATTTTAAATCATAAAGTTCTTCATCTTTTTTTTCTTCAGCAGCTTTATCTGTATTTTCTGTTTTTTTGCCTATACCGTATTCTATTAAGTCGCCTAAATCTTTTATTTCGTTTGTAAGTACTATATCGTTACTAAGTATTGTATTTGTAATATTATAATTGCTTAATATCGTATTTATTTCATTTGAATTTATTGTTAGAGTATTTGTATTATTTTGATTATTTGTATTTTTTAATACTTTTTCACTATCCATTATAATAGCAACACGTACTTTTAAATTAGATGCTACTGTTAAACCTTGTTCCAAAGTTAATTCGTTGGTAGAAAATAATTTCTTTTTCTGTCTGTCTACTGATATAGATGTTTTTTGTTTAAGATAAGCAAATCTATTTATTGTTCTTACTAATTCTTTTCTGAATGGCTCATTAGCTCTTAAACTATGATCTAAATCAATAGTAGCTATAGGCATTCTTTCCCTTGAATAGAGATTTAAAGATATTACTACTATAATAAGTATGTATTTAATTATATTATTCAAAGTATCTCCTAATATTCAAGAGTAGGCATTGTAGAAGTTTCTCTTTCATGTATTTTTTCAAGCATATCCATAATTCTTGATAAATCATCGGAACTATAATACTCTATTACTATTTTACCTTCTTTTCCATTTTTATCTAGTACATTAACTTTTGTGGAGAATATTTTTTCCAAATCATTTTCTAACTGTCTTATATTAGGGTCTTTTTTCTTTTCTTTTTTTATTGATTCATTATTATTTTCTGTTTCTTGATTGTCTTGAGTTGAATTATTGTTTTTTCTCTCTTTTACTATCTTTTCGCATTCTCTAACAGAATATCCATTTTCAACTATTTCTTTAGCAAATTCTTCTCTCTGATTTTCATCTTCTAATGATAATATAGCTCTGGCATGACCTTCTGTTATTTTTGATTCTAATATTAAATTTTGTATATTTTCACTTAAATCTAATATACGCATAGAATTTGATATAGTACTTCTGCTTTTTCCAACCCTGTTTGCTAATTCTTCTTGTTTAATATTCAAATCATATATTAATTTTTTATAACTTCTTGCTATTTCTATTGCATTTAAATCAGCTCTTTGTATATTTTCTACCAAAGTAAGTTCAAGCATTTTAGAATCATCTATATTTTGTAATACTAATGCTGGAACTTTATCTCTGTTTAGGAATTTAAATGCTCTGAATCTTCTTTCACCAGATATTATTTGATACTGACCATCTTTTTCCCTTAAAGTTATAGGATTGATGAGTCCATTTTCCTTTATTGATTCGGCAAGACCTTGTATTTCTTCTTCATTGAATACTTTTCTAGGCTGATCTGGATTTACATCTATAAGAGATATATCTATTTCTAATACACCTCTTTTTTCTGCTTCTTCTGCTGATGTTCTTATTTCATTATCAGTCGATTTTATCAATGCATTTAAACCTTGACCGCCAAGTCCGCCTTTTCTCATCATTATATAATCCTCTTTTTATTTCTTTATTCTAATGTATTATAATTAGGTAACATAATTATATTATTTATTTACAACTTTTTCAAATTTAAAAAACGCTTCTATACCTTTAATAATATATTTATATGAGAAACAATCTTAATTATTTAGATTTTTCTATAAATTCTTTAGCGAATTCTTTATAACTTCTAGCTCCAACACAATCTTTATCATAATCGCCTATAGCTTTTCCATAAGAAGGAGCTTCACTTAAACGTACATTTCTAGGTATCATAGTTTTATAAGTTTTTTCTTTGAAGAAATTTACAACTTCTCTTACAACATCAGAAGCCAATTTTGTTCTGGCATCATACATTGTAAGAAGTACGCCTTCTATTTTTAATTCTTTATTAAGATTTTCTTTTACAAGAGATATAGTGTTATTAAGCTCTGAAACCCCATCTAAAGCATAGAATTCGCATTGTATAGGTATAAGTACAGAATCAGCAGCAGTTAGGGCATTAAGAGTTAATATACCCAAAGTAGGGGGGCAATCTATAAATATATATTCATATTCACTTTTTATAGTTTCTATAGCTTTTTTTAGTTTATATTCTCTTGCTATTTCATTAACCAATTCAATTTGAGCACCTACTAAGTCAGAATTTGATGGTATTAGATATAAATTTTCCTGATAAGTAGGTATTATTGCTTCATTCGCTGCAGCCTGACCTATTAATATATCATAAACGCTTTTTTTCATTGTATCTTTTGTCACACCAACACCTAAACAAGCATTAGCCTGTGGGTCAATATCTATTAAAAGTGTTTTGTATCCCATTGATGCTATTACAGCACTTAAATTTATCGCTGTAGTTGTCTTTCCAACTCCGCCTTTTTGATTAACTATAGCTATAACTTTAGACATAAATATATCCTTAAAACTAAAAAAATCTCATTAAATTAGATTGATTATATCAAAATTAGGCATTTTATCAAGTTTTATATATAGTTTTTGGTGTTTTTGTGTATAAAATATTTACATTATATGTGTTTAATTTTATGTTAAAATTACAATTTGATTATATTCTATATTTTTTTTACACTATTGACAAAAAAATTATAATATATATTATAGGGGTATATCGTATTATTATGATATAGGAGGTTTACATGATTAATAAAAAAAGGATTATCAAAATTGTATTGTTAATGGGATTAGTTTCATTAACATTTTTATTTTCTGTGAGCTGTTCTTCTTTGTTTGATTCAGCATCAAAATTTAAACCTTATAATTTAAGAGGTTCTTGGAGAAACATAGATAATTATAATGAAAAATTTACTATTTCTTATGATGGTATATTAACTTTTTATAATAAAGATGGTTCATCTAGCACTCATTATATTCAGAATTGGGAGAATGATAAATATGATGAAAAAAGATATTATGAATTAGTTATACCTAATCTTCCAGTGATAGGAAGCATAATATTTTATTTTAAAAGTGAAACAGAATGTGAAATAAGTTATGGTGCTGATTCTAGTAAAATTTACTATTACGAAAAATATAATTAATAAATAATTTAATAAATATATTTAAGTACATATTATTAGCTTTAATAAAGTTTTAATATGTACTTTTTTTATTGCTTTATAGTATGCTTTAATATTGACAAATAATTATAATATTGTATATTATTATTGTAAAATATGTTGTTAGCTTTGTTTAGTTATGTTTTAAAATATATAAAATTTTATGTTTTATTATATTTTGAATCATTATAACAATTGATTTAGTTTTTATAATAATATTAATGCATAATAAAATAGGAGATTTTTATGAGTGAATATAATAATTACGATGATAATTCCAATCAGCCATCAAAACCAGCACAATCAGGAATACTTCCATGGATACCTTTAATATTAGCTATTGTCTATACTGTTTCACCAGTAGATTTAGTTCCTGATGTTTTACCTATTGTTGGTTGGTTTGAGGACGCTTTATTATTAGTTGTTGGTGGTCTTAATGGTATACAAAATGGTGTTGTAGAAGCTAATGGTTCTATGAGAAAAGTAATAAAATATATTAAATGGGGACTTTTTATACTAGGCGGTATAGGAATTTTAATAATAGTTCTTTTGGCTATTTTAGTTTTCAAGGTTGCTGCAAATTAAAAACTATTTTTTATTAAAATATTTTATTTGCTTTATAACAAAAACAAGGGGGAATAAACCTCTTGTTTTTATTTTATATACATTAAATATATATAATATCAGCATAAAATATTGACAAACAACTATTATAATATATACTAATCTAATGAAACATTAATTTAAGGTTTGTTTAATTATGCTAAAAATCAAATCAAATCAAATCAAATCAAATCAAATCAAATCAAATCAAATCAAATTAGAATTTTCATAAATTTCATTAATCATAATTTCAATTCAAAATTAAAGTTTCAATATTTCAAAATACTTAAATATATTAATGCCTTTCTTTTGGTATTTTTAATCAATTATAATTAAAGGAGTATAATCATGAATTTTACACAGCAGGAACAAAACTATTATGAACTCATATTAGACATGTTAGATGATGGAATTATAGATGATAGTGAAAGAAGTTTATTAAATAATAAGAAAGCTAGATATGGTTTATCAGATGAGAGAGCAAAAGAAATAGAAGATTTTGCATTGCAGGAAATACAAAATAAAAATAAGCCTGAGTTTAACACAGAAGGCGAAGAAGAATATTATGAGCTTTTAGAAGATATGCTTGAAGATGGTATTATAGATGATAGTGAAAGAAGTTTATTGAATAAAAGAAAAGTAAAATACGGCATATCAGATGAAAGAGCAAGAGAATTTGAGGATTATATAAAAAGTGTAAAAGGTATTAATGACACTGTTTCAGATAGTTCTAGTAAAGAAAATGCTAAAGATTTATTTGGACAAGGGATGTCATACTATGATGATAAACAATATGAAGAGGCTATAAAATGTTTTAAGAAAGCCGTAGAATTAGAACCTAATAATGATGAAGCTTGGCGTTGGCTTGGTAATGCATATCTTGTAAACTCAAATAACGATGAAGCTTTAGAAGCATTCTTGAAAGCTATAGAAATTGATTCTAATAAGTCAAATAATTGGAATTCATTAGGTTTACTATATCAAGAAAAAAAAGAATATGAAAAAGCTTTAGAAACATTAAATAAGGCAATACAGTTGGATAAACAAAATTATTCTCCTTTGGTTAATATATCTAATGTTTACCGTTTTATGAAAAATTATGATAAAGCTATAGAATATGCGTTAAAGGCATCAGAATTGCATACATCTGCTTATAAGGCATTATCTCTAGCTTATATAGGTGGGGAAAAATTTAAAGAGGCAAAAGAGACTATTAATAAATATTTACAATTTTATCCTTCTGATGATAAAATGAAAGAAATATTAGAATCTATAGAACAAAATGAAAAACTTAAAAAAGTTTTAGAGTCGTTAAATGATGATGATGAGATTTTTGAATTAATTGAAAAATTAGAAAATGCTGATGAGGGTAAAGAGTTAAAATTGGCATGTAATGAAGCTCTTGATAAAATTAAACAATTATTTCAGAATGAAGATTATAACTATACAGAGGCTTTTTTTAATTTATCTGAAAAACTTGTTTCAAAATTATATGATATGAAAAGATATAGTGATATTATTTATATAAATAAAAATATTTCTCTTTTGGATATAAAAGGCTATTCTGATTTTATAAATGATATTTTTTATTTATATGTTTCTTCTAAATCATATTATTTTATTGATAATTATTATAAAGCAATAGATGGGTTTATAAATTTAATAGAAAATTATGATCTTGATGATGCTCCATTATATGATGTAATGTTTTCTTTAGCTTATTCATATTTGGAATTAGGTAATTATCAGGAAGCTATAGAAAGTTATGAAAAAACTTTAGATTTAGATAATAGTAATCCTTATGCATGGCAAAATTATGGTATTGCTTTGGAAAATGTAGGAAGAATTGAAGATGCTAAATATGCCTATAACAAGTCTTTAGAAATAGAGCCTGATAATGATTATGTTAAAGAACGATTGCGAAATATTAGTTCTCCTTCTGACATAGTTTCAGGAATAGTTAAGGGTATAGGTAAGTTTTTTAAATAATTGTTTATAGTTAAAAAATTAAAAGGCAGGAGCTTTAATAAAAATCTCTTGCCTTTTTTATAACTTTATTATAGATCTTCTATTTCTTTTATACTCAAACCTGTTAATTCACTGATAAGATTTAAATCCATATTTCTATTTTTCATGTTTTTTGCCATAGATATTGCTTTATTTTTTTCGCCTTGTTCTATGCCTTTCTCTATACCTTGTTCTATACCTTTTTCAAGACCTTCTTTAAGCCCTTCTTCTCTGCCTTTTATTCTTTCTTCATTTAATGCCAATATGTCAAAATAATTCTTCTCATATTCCGCATAATTTTCAAATAAATCTTTTGTATTTACAAATTTATTATATTCATCATAAACTTCTTTCATTATAGGATTTTTTTTAACTAACATTTCCATAATTTCCTCCATTTTTTCTATTTTTTCTTTAATTGTTAAAAAATAAAACCAAGCATATAATTCATCTGTTAATCTAGAACTTGAAGATAAATATTTAGGAAGTTCTAGAAAATGCATTTCAAGATGATTAGTTAGTATGTGATTTGTTTCAAGTTCTTTAATTACATAACAGCTATGCTCTTTGTTTATATCTTTTAACAAATTAAAGTCTAATATATTAATGACTATTACCTGTTTCAAATCATTATATTTTTCATTGTTTCTTAAATTGGATATATAGCCTTTAGCCCAATAGTATAAACTTCTATAAACAAAAGATTGATTTCCAACTCTTTGTATTTCTATTAACACAGTTTCACCGCTTTTTGTAACTGCTCTTACATCAACAATAGACTGCTTATCATTAATTGTTTCTTTTAGATTAAAAGTATTAAGTACCTTCACTTCTTCAAAAGGCTCTTGATTGTAGTCAGTTCTTACTGCATTAATTAAATTCAATAAAATATGCTCATGTCCTTCTTTAGCAAACATATAACGCATAAAGTAATCATTTAAAACATTAATATTCCTCATAATTTTATTATACTAAATTAATTATAAATGTAAAGTTTTTTATTATTATTGGATATGTTATTAATAGAAAAGCTGACAACCGAATTTTCGGCTATCAGCTTTATTGTTGTTATTTATATTATTTTTTATTTTATTCTTTTATGTTTAAAACTTGCTTTATGAGTAACATAGTCATTAACTATTTGATAGTTGCCAAAAATTTTGTACTTGTATATTGTTAAACCTTCCAAACCTACAGGGCCTCTTGCATGAGTTTTGTTTGTTGAAATTCCTACCTCAGCACCGAAACCATATCTGAATCCGTCTGAAAATCTTGTTGAAGCATTACAGTATACATTAGCAGAATCAACGAATGTCATAAACTTTTCTATATTGTCTTTATTTTCTGATATTATTGAATCTGTATGATGAGATCCGTATTTGTTAATATGATTGTATGCTTCTTCTGTGTCTGATACTATTTTTAATGATACTTCTTTGTCGCCGTATTCAAAATGCCATTCTTTCACTTCTCCTATATCAGATGAAGTTAATATTTTTTTTACTTCAGTGTCACCATTCATTTTTATTTCATTTTCTTTGAATAAGTTATAAAGTTTTGGCAAGTATTCTGAAGCTATATTTTTGTTTATGAGTATAGTTTCAACAGCATTGCATGCACTTGGATATTGAGCTTTTGAGTCCAAACATATTTTTAATGCTTTTTCCTGATCGGCAGATTCATCTATATATAAATGACATATACCGTCAGCATGTCCTAATACTGGTATATTAGTATTTGATTTTATATACTGTACTAAACTGTTTCCTCCCCTTGGTATTATTAAATCAATATATTTATCCATTGATAATAATTCTTTTATATCCTCTCTAGTGAATACCAAATTAACAGAATTCTTTGGAAATTCTTTTATATTGTTTAGTGTTTCTTCTATTATACTAAATATTGCTTTGTTAGTATTTTCTCCTTCGCTTCCGCCTTTAAGTATAACGGCATTAGATGATTTTATACATAAAGAAGATATTTGTGATATTACATCAGGACGCGCCTCAAATATTACAGCAATCAAACCAATAGGGCAGGAGATTTTTTTTAATACTAAATTATCATCAAGTTCTGTTTCTAATAATACTTTATTAATAGGGTCTTCAAGTTTTACTACATCTCTAATTCCAGAAACAACGTCTATTAATTTATTTTCATCTAGTTTTAATCTGTTAAACATAGATTTTGAAATTTTGTTTTCATCAAGAAGTTTTTGAGCATATTCTAAATCTTTTTTATTAGCTTCAAATATTTTATCTTTATTTTCTTCTATTTTTTTTGCTATTTCAAGTAAAGCATTATTTTTTATTTCAGTACTAAGTGATTGTAATGTGTATGTAGCTTCTTTGGCATTTTGTACTAAATCTATTAACTGCATAATTATCTCCTTTTGTATTATTAATCATTAAGCATCAAAGATACCCAATCATTTTTTGATTTTCTTAAAACTATATTAAGATTATTTTCTCTTATAGCATTTTTCATGAATGATTCTTTTTCTAATAAAATACCAGATAATATTAATGTAGAATCAGGTTTTAAAAGTGCTTTTAAATCCGGAAGTATTTCTATTAAAATATCAGTTTCTATATTGGCAATAACTAAATCAAATTTTAATTTCATATTTATCAAATCTTTAGCACTTCCAAGCATAACATTATCCAATTTTATGTCATTATAAGAAGCATTATCAAGAGTACAATTAACAGCATCATTATCAATATCTACAGAAGTGATATTTTTTCCTCCAAGTTTATGTGCAAATAATGATAATATTCCGCTTCCGCATCCTATATCAACTATATTTTTAGAAACTATATCATTATTATTGGCATATTCATTAATCATTTCAAGTGCTAGATATGTAGTTTCATGCGTTCCTGTACCAAATGCATATTGTTTTGCTATATAAAGAGGATTTTCTATTTTTTCATCATTATTATTGTCTTTAAGGTTTGGAACAATAGTTATATTTCCTACATTGAATGGTTTTAAAAATTCTATGTAGGAAGTTAAATATTCTTCAGATCTTAATTGTTTTGTAGTATAACTATAATGTACTATATTTTTTATGCTTTCTTCTATTATATTTAAATTATCTTTTAATATATTTTCATTTTCATTATATATATTAACTATAGTATATTCAGGTTCATTTATAGGAAATTCTATATTAAACCCTAATATATTTAATGTACCGTTTTCTATAACAGCTTCTATTATATCTTCAAATCCTTTTTCTAATTTTATTGATAATGAATATATTAACATAACAACTCCAAAATTTATTATTTAAGTATTATAATATAGAAATGATTTTATTAATATCATTTATTTTGTTTTCCATATCTTTTTTATATTTTATAACGAAAGCATTATCATTAACAGTTCCTCTTACAGCCTCAAAATCTTTTTCCATAATAGTTTTATCATCTATTCCAGAACTAACCATTTTTGATATATCATATTCTTTCTGAACATCTTTATAAAATATATTATATGCTTCATCTAATAATGATTTATGTTTTTCTAATAAATTGCTTATAGTATTTTTATCAATTGATTTTATATTGTATCTTGATTTTGCCATATTAAGAACCCAAGATTTTTCATCTTCTGTATATAAATTATATAATTTTTCAAATTCTGCTGTTAATGTTTTAATATCATTTATTTTATTATTTTCTAAATCTTTAATAATATTATCTATTCTTTGTTTGGCACATATAAGACCTCCAATATCAACCCAATTTTCAAATATATTATTTTCTTCATATTGTAGATTTGATATTATTTCTTCTATGTTATTGGAGTTGCTAATATATGAAAGTATTTTATTGTGTAAATATAAATCTATTGCTATGGAATATCTTTTAGAATATTTATCTAATGAAGATTTTTTTATAATCATATTTTTATATGTTAAAAATTTTTCATTGTTATCATTATTTTCTTTTTTTATTTCTTTTAATATACTTTCTGATTTTAGCATTTTTGAAACAGTATATGGACTGAATACATCAAATATAATTAAATCTTTTTTATCTCCCTTTCTTCTGTCTCTATCTTTCCATTTGTTTTCATCTCTTGAAAGTCCTACACCGAATAAATTTAAAGCAGGTATAAGTCTTGTTTGATGGTATCCATGCTCTGTAATATATGAGAAAGGAAAATCAGAAGTATCAACATTATCATAATGAGCACCTATAACAGTAGAAAAAGCCCCTATATGAGAAGGCCATAATATATAAGAATTACTTCCAGTTTTACATCCTCTTTCCATAAAACCATGATGGTATGGCCCTAATTTATACATGTGATTGCTTTGATTTGTTCCGCTTCCAGCATTGAAGAAAGAAAAATGACTTGCTATTAATAATGTAGCTTTATGATGCGTAACTGTATAAGGACCTGCAAATATAGAAAACATTTCTCCATGTTCTCCTTCACAGTTTGCAAAAAGAAGCGAATCTTCACATGAGAATTGTCTTCCAAGTTTAACACCTTCACCTATAAAAGCTTTTTTAATAACTGTTCCATCAACAATATGTGCTCCTTTAAGTACTATAGAATCCGTTAATATAACAGAAGTTCCTATATATGAAGGACATTCTTTTGTACTTATTACAGTTGTATTATTTATTTCATCAGTATTTTCTATTGTAGCATAAGGGTCTATTAGAGAATTTTTTATTAGTCTTGCATTTATTATTTTTGCATATTCTTTTATTTTTCCAAATTTTCTAGTTTTCTGTTTTGTGTATTCATCTATCATAGAATTAATTTTTTCACGCATTAATTTTTCATGTCTGTATATTGCAACTAAATAAGCTATATGAGAATTAAGTCTATTAAATATTTTTACGCTTCTGCCATTACCTTCCATAATAGGGGAAGTTTCAACTCCATTTCCAAAACTGCTTTTTCCTTCCATATATATAGAACCAGCATTTTCTATGATAACTCCTCTTTCTATTTTATAATTGGCTATAAATCTTCCAACATTATTGATATAAACATTTCCATTAATATATACATCTATTAAAGTTGCTCTATTTATAGAAGCTAATAATTTAACTTTATTATGATATCTTACCATACCATTAAGTGCATTTATTTTTATTTTTCCATGGAACTGAACATCTTTTATTCTGCTTAAGTCTACATTTTTAATAAGTATTTTTTCCCAAGATTGAGAAGAACAGCCTTGAGATTTTAAAAAATTTATTTCTTCATTAGTGAGATTTCTGAAATCTTTATCCTGTTTTTTAAAAATATACATAACTAAGAATCCTTCAATTATTATTTATTAATCATTATGTTAACTTTTAAAAATATTTAATTTTTTTGTAAAATTTACAAATTCGTTAAAAAATGAAAAATATTACAGATTATATATTAAAAATGAATAATTTTCTATTGTTTGTTGAATAAAAATGAGTTTTATATATTGACTTTTTTTAATATGATTTGTATTATATGTTCAATTCAATTTTTTGTATGGCAGGGATATTTTGTCTCTGCCTTTTTTTATAAATATATTTTTTATAATATCTTTATTTCTATAATTTATATATTAGGTGCAGATATATAAATTATATAACTGCACCTTTTTTAATTCAATTTTTTGTATGACAAGCATTAACCGTTAAAATAACAGAAATACTTTTTAATTATTCCCAGTCTTGATTTGGAGTTATTTCTAAAGATATATCAGAAGAACCATCTCCTTTTATAGTTAAACCTGCTTTTTCAAAAGTAGTTTTATCTAATTCATGTTTAGCATCTGCAGGTTTTACTGTTAAAGTAATTTTTAATGCAGTTTTTGCACTAGGTTTTGATTGACTATCTAAATTGTTTGAAATAGTTACTCCGTCTAATTTTAAAGAAGTTAATTTTTCATTTAGAGCAGTTTTTAAGTTAGCAAATGTTACTTTATTATCACCGCCAGAAGTTTTATCTTTAGCTGTTAAAGCAATTTTTCCTCCTGCAATTGTGGCATCTTTGAATTATATAGTATCTTCTTTAGTTGCAGAAGTTACAGTAGCAAGAGCTTTTATAGATTCTTCTAGTTTTGATAATTCTACTTTTGTTTTTTGTACTTCTTCAGTACCGCCGCTTGATGGATTAGAAGGTTTAGTTGGAGTAGTTTCTGTTGTTCCTTCTGTAGTTGGTTCTTTAACAGGACTTGTTGTTTTGTTGTTACAGCTTACTGCTAATACAGCTGAAAGTGCAGCTACTAAAAATAGTGTAAAAATTTTTTTGTTCATATAACGAACTCCTTTATTGAAATTTATAATAAACATTATTTCTAATGCTTATTTGAAAAATTATTTTAGAAACATTGATTTTTTTGATATGATATTCATTAAGAATTATTTGATTTTTTGTAAAGATTGATTTTTAGTTTATGTAATCTAACTTTACAACTGTATTGTCTTTATTTTTTATCAATGTTTCTAACTTTGTTATACTTAAATGCTAGAGGTCTTTAAATTTTATGTCAATACTTGGAAAATATTTTTTGTATAAAAATATTATTTTTTATTTGTTTTTATTATTTTTTTTATCAAAATGAATGATTTCTTTTTGTTACAAGAAAAAGTAAATAATTTTTTATATCTTTTTTGAAGAACAAATTAAAAAATTAGTATTTTTAATTTGTAAAATTCAAATATTAAAAAAATTATTATATGTAATATTTATTTGTAAAAGAATACAAAATATTATCTATTGTTAAATAATGTTTACTTTTTACTTTACATAGTATTTTTAAAAATTTTTCTAAAATTAAAAAAAATTATATTTTATCATTGACTTAATTCTTATATAAGTATATTATAATATTCTAATATACTTATATAAGGCGGCTAAAATGAATAAAAATAATAAAATCAATATTTCTGAAGAAGATATAATTGATAAATCCAACAATTATGATGATTGCGAAGTTAATGTTACAGATGCAAATATATCATCACTTATTCCAAAACTTCCAAATGATGAGGAATTTTCACTTTTAGCTGATTTTTTCTCTGTATTTTCTGATCCAACAAGATTAAAAATAATATCAGCATTAAGTGAAAAAGAATTATGTGTGCATGAATTATCATCATTGCTTGATATGAAGCAGCCATCTGTATCTCAGCATTTGAAGATGCTGTGGCAGGCTAGGGTGGTAAAGAAAAGAAAAGTCGGGCTTCATGTTTTCTATAGATTAGATGATGAGCATATAGAAAAAATTTATACTTGGGGGTATGAACATGTTAAAGAATAAAGAAAGACTTTTATTTTTATCAGAAATTTTTTTAGGACTTATAGTATTAGTATTACTATATAGTTTACATAATAATATACATGGTGTTGTAGAATATATTATTTTCTTTATACCATATTTAATTTTAGGAAGAGATGTATTTAAAAATGCTGCTATGGACTTTATTAAAGGAAAGTTCATGCGTGAAAGTTTTCTTATGAGTATTGCCACAGTCGGAGCTATTATACTTCATGAACTTCCTGAGGCATTAGCAGTACTTATGTTTTATAGGGTAGGCGAGTACTTTGAAGATATGGCAGTTGATAAATCAAAACGCACAATAGCTGCACTAATGGCAATAAGACCTGATTCAGCAAATATTATAAGAGAGAATGGAAATGTTGAAAAAGTTGATATATCTGAAGTACATATTAATGATAGTATAATAATAAATCCATTTGAAAAAGTACCTCTTGATTCTGTTATATATGAAGGTGAAAGCTGGATTGATACTAAAGCTTTAACTGGTGAAAGTATGCCTAGAAGTGTTAAAGTTAATGATGAAATTTTAGCAGGTACTATAAATGGAGATAATACTATAAAAGCTAAAGTTATAAGAGCTTATGGAGAATCATCTATAGCTAAAATATTGAAATTAGTTCAGGATTCACAAAATAGAAAAGCTAATATTGAGCAATTTATAAGTAAATTTGCAGGTGTATATACCCCTATAGTGGTATTTGGGGCAATTTTTCTTACTGTAATACCTACATTAATATATGGAAAAGAAGTGTTTGGTAACTGGTTTCAGCGTTCTTTGACTCTATTAGTTGTATCTTGTCCTTGTGCCTTTATGGTTGGTATTCCTTTAACATATTTTGCTTCTATAGGAAGGGCTTCTAAATTTGGAATAATGGTTAAAGGCGGAGTATTTTTAGATTTGCTTGCTAAAGTTGATAAAGTTATTTTTGATAAAACAGGTACTCTTACAAAAGGAGAATTTTCTATAAGAGATATATACAATACAGGTGTATACGATGATGAAAGTTTATTAAAATATGCTGCTTATGCTGAAACTGGTTCTTCTCACCCAATTGCAGTATCAATAGTTGAGCATTATAAAAATCATCATAAAGGCATTATAAATGATAGTTTAATTTCAAACCATAAAGATATAAGCGGAAAAGGTGCTTCATCAATAGTTGAAAGTAAAAATATATTGATAGGCGGAATTGATTTATTAAAACAAAATAATATTGAAATATCAGAAATCAAAGAAAATATAAATGTTCATATTGCTATAGATTCAAAATATGTTGGAGGATTTTTCATTGATGACAGTGTGAAAGATGATACAAAAGAAGCTATTGATTTATTGAATTCAATGAATATAAAAACTGCATTGATTAGCGGTGATAATGTTGGTAGAGTAGAAGCATTTGCAAAAGAAATGGGTATACAATCATTCAAAGGAGGATGTTTGCCTGAGGATAAAGTAAATGTATTAGAAGAAATGATGAAGGATTCTAAGGCTTCAATATTTGTAGGCGATGGTATAAATGATGCTCCTTCTTTGGCACGTGCTGATGTAGGTATAGCTATGGGCGGACTTGGTTCTGATGCTGCTATAGAAAATGCTGATGTTGTTATTATGGACGATAAACCTTCAAAAGTTGCTACTGCCATAAAACTAGCTAAAAAGAATCATACTGTAGTATTACAGAATATACTTTTAGCATTATTAATAAAATTTGCAGCTATTATTTTAGGAGCTTTAGGACTTGCTTCTATGTGGTTAGCTATTTTTGCTGATACTGGTGTTACTATGATAGTGGTATTGAATGCTTTAAGACTTCTATATCCTTTAGGCGAAAAAGAAGAAGCGGTTAATAATATAGATACAAAAAATTGCGATATAAAAGTAGGAAGCTGTAATTGCGGATGTGATCACTAAATAATTTTTGTAAATTAATTTAAGAGATGTGTATAATTTGAATTATACACATCTCTTTTTTATATTTTATAATTTAAATATATAAAAATTAATAATTGAAAAATATTCTATATAGTATAAAATACTACCATAAAAAAATTAAAGGTAATTATGGTTAATAGTATTATAGTAAAAAATAAATATACACTGTCAGATATTAAAGAATTAGGTTTAAAAAAATCAGATGAAAATTTAGATCTATTAATATCAATGTTTAATTCTAATAATTTTAATATAGAATTAAAAAGAGAAATAGTATCTTCTATAGGTAGACAGAAAAACGATGAAAAAATTTTAAATTTTATAAAAAATAATGTATATTCCTGTAATATTATGGAATTGGTATATCAGATGTATCGTACTTGTTTATATAAACAAAAAAATAATTATGACTTCTATAAATTAGGAGATGATATTTATAATTATTTTGATAATGAAGTTTTAATAAAAATGAAAGAATATTATGAATATAAAAGTAAATCTTTATCATCTAATACAAATAGAATTAAAAAAATAACCAAGCCTACTTTGTTATGTGGAGATAATATAAATACTATAAAAAAAATTCCAGATGCTGAAGTACAGCTTATATTTACATCTCCACCATATTATAATGCTAGAGAATATTCAAATTATAAATCATATAAAGAATATTTAAATAAAATGTTTTTAACATTAAATGAGTGTAATAGAGTTTTAGAAGACGGAAGATTCATAATAATTAATATTTCTCCTGTTATAACAAAAAGGGTTGGTAGAGAATTTGAAAGTATTAGATATCCTATACATTTTGATTTTCATAATTTATTATTAAAATCAAATTTTTATTTTGTTGATGAAATACAATGGATAAAACCAGAAGTTACAGTAAAGAATAGAAATGGAGGATATCAACAAACTAGAATGCCTTTATCTTATAAGCCCAATTGTATAAATGAAAGCATTATGGTATATCGCAAAAATTCTAATTTTTTATTAGATAAAAATATAAAAAAATATAGTAAATCATTAGCAAATGATAAAAATATTCCTATTGATACATCAAATTGTTGGTATATATCTCCAAAATCAAGTAGAGCACATCCTGCAGTTTTTCCAGAAGAATTATGCAGAAAAATTTTAACATATTATTCTTTTAAATATGATACAGTATTAGATCCATTTGCTGGTATAGGTACCTTTGGTAAAGTTGCTTTAGAAATGGAAAGATTACCAATACTATGTGAAATAAATAAAAAATATTATGATATCATATTAGATGGAGGTTTTTATGATGAAATTTGAAGATAAGATAATAAATGATACTGTAGAAAAACTTATTAATGGAGATGATTATCGTAGTGAAATAATAAATGCTATAAATGCTCAATTTTTTGATTTTTCTGTAAAGTTCTTTAAAGATATAGTTGAAGCAAAATTGAATAGTAATTCAATTGATTTAGAATGGTATAAAAAATATTTTATAGTTAGAGATGATTTGAAAACTGAAGATATAGCTATTTACGCTGGTATGAATAAAAAAACTATAAATAATATACATGGAAGTGCAACAAAAGAAATTGTGTTAGATGTATCAAAATCAAATTTTGATTATCTTACATCTTTAATAGATGAATTAAGTATAGATAATAACGATAAATTATATGTACAGATAAAAATCACATATAATAATGTATCCGTAGAATTATCATTAACTGAAAGTTTATTAGTAATAAATGCTTTGGCTACAAAAAAAATTGCTATACGCGGTGGTGCTTGGTCTTCAATTGGTAAAAAAGTAGAAAAACCATTGATGTTAAAATTATGTGAATTATGCGATGTAAAAAAGAGTAGTATTAATTCTGAAGTTTTTAAAAAAGATGGTAATTTGGATTTTGATAGAGAAGTTGATTTTAAAATCTTGGCAAAAGATAATAAATGGTTAAGATGTGAAGTAAAATTGATGGGTAAAGGAAATCCAGAATCAGCTGATGCAGTTATAGCTCGTAACTCTGATATTTTTGTTGCCGATACTTTAAGTGAGCAAAATAAAAAGCAATTATCAAAATTAGATATAGAATATTTGGAATTAAAAAATCATTCTAAAAATGATATAATAAATAAATTTAATGAAATATTAAAAAAATTAGATGTAAAAAAATAATATATAAAATATTGGAGGAAAAAGAGTATGAAACATACTTTAGAAGGGTCATATACCCCTAAAAATATTGAAGACAAATTATATAAATTCTGGAAGGAAAGCGGTTTTTTCCATGCTGTTATGGATAAAAATAAAGAACCATATTCTATAGTCATACCTCCTCCAAATGTTACAGGCGTTCTTCATATGGGACATGGTCTTAATAATACACTTCAGGATATATTAATAAGATTCCATAGAATGCTTGGAAAATGTACTTTATGGATGCCTGGTACTGACCATGCTGGTATTGCTACTCAAAACGTTGTTGAAAGAAGATTAAAAGCAGAAGGCAAAAATAAATACGATTTAGGAAGAGAAGAATTTGTTAAAAAAACTTGGGAAGTAGCTAATGATCACCATTCTACTATAATAAAACAATTAGAGAAAATAGGCTGTTCATGCGATTGGGATAGAGAAAGATTTACACTTGATGAAGGTTTAAGCAATGCTGTAAGAGAAGTATTTGTTGAACTTTACAATCAAGGTTTAATATATAGAGGAAAATATCTTATTAACTATTGTCCTAGCTGCGGAACTGCTTTAGCCAATGATGAAGTAGAACACGAAGAAGTAGCAGGTGCTTTATATCATGTTAAATACCAAATAGAAGGAAAAGATGAATATATTGAAATAGCTACTACAAGACCTGAAACTATTTTAGCTGACGTTGCTATAGCTGTTCACCCAGAAGATGAAAGATATGCTCATCTTACAGAACAAGATGTTTTAATACTTCCTATAGTAGGCAGAAAATTAAGATTAGTAAAAGATACTTATGTTGATAAAGAGTTTGGTACAGGAGCTTTAAAAATCACTCCTGCACATGACCCTAATGACTTTGCTATAGCTCAAAGACATAATTTAGAAATAATAAATATACTTAATGCAGACGGTACTTTCAATGAAAATACACCTGCTAATTATCAAGGTAAAACAGTTAAAGAGGCTAGGGCTTTAATTTTAAAAGAACTTGAGGAGATTGGTGCATTCGTTGGAAAGGATAATATTAAACACCAAGTAGGACACTGTTACAGATGTCATAATGTTGTAGAGCCATATTACAGCGATCAATGGTTTGTAAAAATGAAGCCTTTAGCAGAAAAAGCATACAAAGCAGTTAATGACGGCAATACAAAAATTTATCCAGAAAGATGGATTAATACTTATAATCACTGGATGACTGATATTAGAGATTGGTGTATAAGCAGACAATTATGGTGGGGACATAGAATTCCCGTTTGGTACTGTGATGACTGCGGTGAGATGATGGTATCAAAAACTGATGTTACAGAGTGTAGTAAATGTAAATCTAAAAATATTCATCAAGATGAAGATGTACTTGATACTTGGTTTTCTTCTTGGTTATGGCCTTTCTCTACTTTCGGCTGGCCAGAAAAAAATGAAGAATTAGAATATTTCTATCCTACTACAGCACTTGTTACAGGTTATGATATATTATTCTTCTGGGTTGCTAGAATGATTATGGCAGGAACTCATTTTATGAATGATGTGCCTTTCAAAGATGTTTATCTTAACGGACTTATAAGAGATAAAATCGGAAGAAAAATGTCTAAGAGTTTAGGAAATGGTATTGACCCTATAGAAATAATTGATGAACATGGTGCTGATGCATTCAGATTTACTTTATCATTCATAACTTCATTAGGCGGTCAGGATATTTGGCTTGACAGAGAACTTTTCAAAATGGGCGGAAAGTTTGCTAATAAAATATACAACAGTGCTAAATATATTTTTGGAAACATTGATGATAATTTAAATATAAAAGATTTAGACAGCTATACTCTTGAAAATAAAGATAAATGGATATTATCAAGACTTCAGAAAGCTATTGAATCAACTACTCAGAAATTAAAAGAGTATAGATTCGATGAGGCTTCTCAAACAATTTATAAATTCTATTGGAATGAATTCTGTGATTGGTATATAGAAATAAGTAAATTCGATTTGAAAGATGAAAATAAAAAAGAAAAAACTATTGCTGTTCTTTTATATGTACTTGAAGAATCAATGGCTATGATTCACCCATTTATGCCATTCATAACAGAAGAAATTTATTCTAATTTACCAAAACATAATATTGATTCAAAAGCATTGATTATCAGAGAATATCCAAAAGCTAATACTAAATATATATTTGAAGATATAGAAAAAGATTTCAACTTGATTCAGGATATAGTATCAGGAATAAGAAACTCACGTTCATCATTTAATTTGCCACCAAACAAAAAACTTGATGTAATAATTCGCTATACTTCAGATTATTTCAAAAATACTGTAGAGAGCTATAAGGATATTATATCAGCACTTTCACTTACAGAATCATTGAATATAGTTTCTTCATCAGATAGTGAAAGAAACAAAGGTTCATTCGTTAAAGTATTTGAAGGCGGTGAGATAAATGTTAATCTTGTCGGCATAATAGATTTAGAAGCAGAGAAGAAAAGATTAGAAAAAGAAGCAGCAGGATACAAAAAAGATTTAGAAGCTGTAAACAAAAAACTTTCTAATGAAAACTTCATGAAGAAAGCTAAACAGGAAGCTATTGACACAGAAAACAGAAAGAAAAAAGAGTTTGAAGATAAATTAAAAGGTATAGAGGAAGTTTTATCATCTCTATAATTTTTAATAATATTTAATAATTAAAAACTTGGCTTAATTTATTGATATAAGTCAAGTTTTTTATTTTAACTAAAATAAATCTAAACAACTATATTTTGTCAAAATAAATTTATATTTTTGTTTTGATATCTGGGGCTTTGCACTAGCCCCCACTTCTTTTGCGACCGAAGGAAGTACTGTAAGTATTGTCACAGGCGAAGTCCGCCTACGGCGAGAAGCAAAAAGGCTATATTTTATATTAAATTTAATAAATTATATATATGTAAGACGATTTTAGTATGATTTAGCACTAATTTTATACTTGCACTTTTGCGAAACGTATTCGAGTTTATCGAGGATATAGGTTCTTTGACGAAGTCCGCAGAGCGTATGCGGCGTGAAAAAGAACAATAAAAAATATTACTAATATAATTATTTAAATATAAAGTTAATGCAAGTAAAGTTTTTTATTTTAAGTAATTTACTATTGACAAAAAAGTCAAATAATAATTATACAAATTTTATAATGAGTTTTTTATTAAGAAATTTCGCAGCTTTTTCTAAAGTGTCTAATGTTACAGAGTTGTTGTTTTCATCTAAAAGTCTGTATACTGCTGCTCTGCTTGTATTCATTTTAGTTGCTAAATCAGACTTTGAAATATGTTCTTCTTCCATTATAGCTTTTAATTGATACACTATTAATTCTTTAGATGATAAGGATAAACATTCATCTAAAATATTTTCTTCTTGAAGATAATCAAAGAAATCTCCTCCTATAGGATTATTTATTTCTTTGGTATCTTTATTATTATTTTTTGTTTTCATCTATGTAACTCTTTATTTCTTTAGCTCTTTCATTTGCCAAAGATAAATCCTTTTTTGGTATATCGTTTCTCTTTTTTATAATAGCATGTAATAGATACATATTACTATCATATAAAAGAACAAATATTCTAATATTATTAACTCTTATTTCCCATATATCATCATCAATCTTTTTAAATAACTCTTTAGATATTTTCTGATGATTTTTCAACATTTCAGATACTACTATTATTTTAGTACCTACTTTCTTTTTGCTATCGTTTTCTAAACTATTAAGAAACTCCTTGACAGGTTCTTTCTTTTTGGAGTTTTTGTAAAATATAACTGTCATTATTAAAATCCTTTAGGTATAAAATACCTATCTTAAAAATTTTTATTATACCCATAGAAATCTCCTTAATGATTATAGTATGTATTGTATCATTTTTGATACAAATTACAAGTGTAATATAAAAATTAATATTAAATTTTTATATTACACTATCATACTCAAAAAATAATTAATTTCTAATTAAAACATCAATGCTTCTGTTTTTGTATAAAGCTACTGATACAATCAATGTTATAATCTCGCTTATAGGAAGAACCAAAACAAGACCTAAAAATCCGAATATATTTGGTAATGTTAATACTAATAAAATAGGTAAAATTAATGTTCTTAAAGCGGCAATCAAAGCAGATGCTCCAGCCTTTTGAATAGAAGTATAATAGGCACTCATTATTATATTTATACCAACGCATATAAATATTGGTATAGATGCCCTTACAAAAAACATAGCATCTTCAGCAGTTTTTGAATCAATATTTTTTAATAAAGCATTAACTAATATACTTGGATTGATAAGTAATATTATAGAAGCTGATATTGATAATGATGAAACAAATATCATTCCCATTTTTAGAAAATCTTTCATCTTGTTTTTATTTTTAGCCCCGTAAGAAACACTGATTAAAGATGATAAAATTTCTCCTATATCGCTTGCAATCATTATGAAAAATGTAATTATATAATTTGCGGCAGAATAAATAAGTATTCCATTGTTTCCTAATATTTTGTATGCTGTTATATTAAATAGCCAAGGTATTATACCAGAAGAAATATTACTTAAAAACTCTGAAAAACCATTTAATATAGCTTTGAATATATAATTCCAGCCTCCATATACTTTTATGATTTTTATTTTGCATTTAGGATTTAAAAAATATGATACCCCTATAATAAATGAAATAATATATGAAAAGGCTGTAGCCCAAGCAGCACCTGAAATACCTAATTTTAATACTACTATGAATATAGCATCTAATATTATATTAAATAAAGATGAAGTTATAAACATTAATGATGCAAACTTTGGAGAACCATTTAGCCTTATAAATTGACTGAATACATAAGCCATTCCCCAGAAGAATACTGCTATAATAACACCATTAATATATTCTAATGAGAAATTATATATATTTCCATGTGCTCCGAATAATGGAAGCAATGTTTCTCTAAATATATAAATTAATATAAGTACTGGAGTAGTTAAAGTTAAAACAGTTATTAAAGTTTGAGTAAATATTAAACTAGCACGCCTCATATTATTTTCACCTATACATTTTCCTGCTATAGCAATGGAACCTAATGTGAGCATAACATATAAGGCAAATGATAAAGCTGTTATTGGCCAAACAATACCTATTGCAGAAAATGCTTCTGATGATATAAAATTGGCTACGAATAAACCGTCTATAAATACTGCTGAACTTTCTGTAAGCATTCCAAGCATACTTGGAACTGTATAATTTATAAATATTTTTTACTAGAGTTTTCTTTTAAAACTTTATTATTAAGCTGCATAATACACCTCATAGATTGGTATATACCTAAACAACTATATTTTGTCAAAAATAAATTTATATTTTCTTTTTTATATCTGTGACTTTGCCCACCGCTCTGCGTACCGTAGGAATGGCCTTTCGGTATTGGTATAAAAGAACTTATATCCTCGACAGGCTCGGATACGCTTCGCGAACAACTGCATTTTTATAGTATATGTCCTATATTTAATAGGCATTTTTTAATATAAAGTTTTAGCAATTGCGTTTTTTGCAATTTTTTTGTGTGACAAAAAAGTTGATAATATTACATAATGTGCAGTAGTCATCAAAATGAAATCGTTTCAGTATATATATTTTTTAAAATGTTTTTTATAGATTTAATTGATAGAATTTATTAAAAAATAATTAGAACACTTTTGTAAGTGATTTATATATAAAGAATAATATATTAAGTTTTAAAACTGTGAATATTTTTAAATAGCCTAACATTTATTTAACCCCATTAATAAATTATAGTCCGATTTTGTACTATTTAGTATAGGCTATTTTTTTATTATGTCAAGCCTCTTTTTTATTCTTTTGTTTTTCCTATGATAGCCTGCTGACATATATCATTGTATCTTGTATCTCTTTTTCTTTTTTCTATAACAACGATTCCGTCATAGTAATGAATAGAGTAGGCTGAGTCAGTAAAATTATTTGGATATAAATCATCTTCTTCTGTAGCCCAATATGCATTAAGTGAATCTATTAAATTTTTTGTATATTCTATAAACGAATTAGGATTTTTATATCCGCCTCCAAAGTTAGGCCAATATGAAGTATAAACATCTTCGCATAAATAAATACCATCTTCTGTTACATGTTCATACATTTCTTCAAATGTTGTAATTTGCTGATTCATTCTATGTCCGCCGTCATCTATTAAAATATCTAATTTAGGAATTTGGCTTTTTACTTCTTTTAAGAATTCTCTGTCATCTTGAGAACCTATAAATATTTTTATATTTTCCTGTTCAAATTGCTTACATTTAGGATTTTTATCTATAGCGTATATATTAACATTAGCTTCTGGATTATTATTTCTGAAATATTCTCTCCACATCTTTACAGCTCCGCCGCTTCCAACTCCTATTTCCATCATATTAATATCTTTTCCTCTGTATTTTGAGAAATGTCTTTCATATATATCAAAAAAAGGTAAATGTTTGAAAATTGCTTCTCCTTTATTATTTAAAAAATAGTTATGCAAATCTGCTTTATCTTTATTATCAGAGTTTATAAGTATATCTCTTATTATTTCTAATTTTTTTTGATCTTCTTGACTGTCGCTTTTTACTAATAATAGGTTTTTATGTGTTTTTACTCTTAATTTTTTTATTTCAGATTTTTTACCTTTTTTCATTTCTATTCCTTGATTATTTTTTATAAAGCAAGATAAGTTTATACAACAAAATAGCAAATTGTCAAGGATTATATTTTATTGTATGTATTTAAAATTTTAGTATATTGAAAATATTTTTATATTTATTATTTGTTTGTGCGTAGATATAATTTTTTTGATTACTAAATATAGTTGTTTATCTGTATATTTTTCAAAGATTGTATTAAATAATTGCTTAAATTTTGAATTAAAAAAATTAAAAAATTTTGTATAAAATGAACAATGTTCAGTTAAAGTGCTATTTTTTTATAAATTTTTATGATTTTAGCTAAAAATATTATGAATTATTATGTTTTGATATTGTAAATTATTTTTTACATGTTAAAGTTTTTATATTATATTAAAATACTATTTTATTGGAGTTAATGACTTATGAAAAAGATAATACTTTCTATTTTGATGTTAGTATCTATTGCTTCAACATCATTTGCAATCGGAGGCGGTTTTGAGTTTATATTGAATGTTCCTGTTGGAATGAGTGTTGGTATTTATGATTATGATTTAACAGATTGGGCTGAAAATCAAGATATAATACAAGGAGGAGCATTACGTAATAAATTTGGAAGAAATAGCGGAATCGGTTTTGATATAGGAGTTACAGCTCAGCTTGGTTATATGATTAAATTTACTGATAGTATGGGTTTAAGTATACTTGGTGAAGTAGGTTATAGTCATGATACTTATTCTTATATAAGTAAACTTGATAAAAATATTTCTGAAATTTATTCTTTTGAAAGTATACAATTGGGTCTTCTTCCTAAATTTAATATTAAAAACTTTGCTATTGGTATAGGTGGAGGTATCAAAATTCCTTTAGCTGGTAATTACCGTTACAAAACAAGTTTAGGCAGTGTTGATACAAAGATTGATTCTGATTATATGAAAAGAACTTTTGAAAAAGCTGTTATACCATATTTAAAATTTACATTTGATTATTCTATATTCTTTACAGAAAAAACAGCATTTAATATAGGTTTATATTTAGGTTATGATTTCGGATTAGAACCTAATTTGTATGGTTTTAATGGTGCTGTAGATGGTAATAGATTAGTTATTGATGAAATTGCATATTCTAGTTTTGATGTTGGTTTACAATTAGGATTTAAATTCGGACCTAGTACAAAATAATATATTATAATTTAATTAAATAATAAAGAAATGTCTCATTTAATTTTGGGTCATTTCTTTTTTGTTTTTTATAAAAAATAATTTTATTAATTAATGAGGTATTTATGGATAATATTATAAAACTTTCTAATGATAATCAGAAAAAAGCATTTGATATTATAAAAGAACTTGATATTGAAAATGCTTTTAAGTCTATTAATGCAAGAGTTAATTTAGTAGGTTCATTAAAAATGGGACTTTTAATGAAAAATAAAGATATAGATTTTCATGTATATACTTCTGAACTTGATATAGAAAAAAGTTTTTATGCAATATCAAAAATATCATCTAATAAAAAAATAAATAATGTAACTTATACTAATTTAATAGAAACAGATGAGCATTGTATAGAATGGCATTTATACTATAAAGATACTGATACTTGGCAAATAGATATTATACATATATTAGAAGATTCATATTATGATGGGTATTTTGAAAAAGTAGCTGATAATATAATGAACTCTCTAACAGAGGAAAGACGTAATATAATATTAAAACTTAAATATGAAACTCCTGATGACATGAAAATAATGGGAATAGAGTATTATAAAGCAGTTCTAAAAGATAATATTCAAACATTCGATGAGTTTATCAAATGGAGAGATAAACAAATATTTAATGGCATAATAGAATTTTAATTATATTCTAAAAATAAAGGCTGTAATCATATTTAAAAAAGCATATAAGAAAACATAGTCAATATACTTTGATTTTATATATTTTATATTTTCTATAAAGTATATTATAGGTACAAATCCTAAAGTAAATGAAGAATAAAAATAATGAGGTCTTCCTCCGCCTGCAATACCGCCTATCATATAAAACACTATAGTAGAGACTATATATACCATATAGAAAAATAATAAATCTTTTAATGCATTTGTTTTTTTATCATCATCTGTTATCATTTTTTTTGTAAAGAAATGTTTATAAGTATAAATTAATGCAGTCAATGCAAATACAAATGATAATATATAGAATATAAAAGTAAAAATATATAAAGGATTATTTCCAAAGTATGCATTTATTATATCTTTTATTCCATTTGCGTATTTATTTCCAGCTTCATTAGTGGTAAATAGAAGTATAGAATAAATTTGAGGGGGCTGTATTACATAATGGCTTCCTAATTCTGATTTTCTTCCCAATATTTTTGATAAGCTTTCAAAATTATTTTGGAATTGATATATTAAATAAGGTAAATATGTAAGAAATGATATAAATACACCAATAGATAATGGTATTATATTTTTTTTAGTGTCTTTTTTCCATCTTATTATTAAGAAAACTATTAAAGAAGGTATTATAGAAAAGAAATTAGAAAAATGACATTGTGCTGATAATGCTAATATAGGAAATAACAAAACAGCATATATAAATTTTTTTTCATTATACAAATATTCATAAAGTATAGGCAGAAATATAAATGATAATATAAAAGGATTATGAGGATTATATATATTATTTCCAGCTTTTAGAAAATATACATTAACTGACATAAGCATTAACATGATACTAAATGTTGTAAGAGAAAATCTTTTATAAAGCCAAATAAAAAATATAATACTTATTAATATAGAAGTTATTAAATTAACAAGTCTTGCTCCTTCATAAGTTTGTCCTCCAATTAAATATTTAATCATATATGTTAAATAAAAATATCCTCCTGGTACCCTTGAATCTTCTTCACTATCATAAGTTTCAGGAGTATTTAAAAATGCACCTTCAATAGGAAATCTTTTTTCTTTTATATGTTTTTCTGTTTGATAAAATTGATATTGTTCATCTAATCTTGGAGGCTCGCCAATAATTGTTTTATTATATATATGAAACCTTAAAAATATTGCAATGATAATAGCAGCTATTGAAAATATTATTAATAACTTTTTATTATTTATATTTAACATTTTTTATCCTTGTAAACATTTTCCTTTTTTGAAATATTAAATTTTGAAAGTATATAAACAATACCTATTAAAAATCGTAAGAAATACATTGATAAAGAATAAATAGGGTGTAATAATAGTTTTTTCCATTTTCCTTTTTCTATATATACACCAATGTATCGATAAAACATTCCAAATTGCTTTTTTGTGGTCTCATCATATCCCCATTTTTTGAAGTAGTTATCAAAGTTTGAGGCATAATAACTTTTCTTTATTATATATTGTTTTAATGTGTGATTTTCATGATGATATAGAGGAGATTTTATTATGTCAACTTTTCCTATTTCTTTAATACGTCTGTCTATGTCCCAATCTTCTGTACCATTTAAATTTAAGTCAAAACAGCCTATTTTTATGAATGCTTCTCTTCTAAAAAAACGTACCGCATCTATTACAGTTGCATCATAAAAAGAACGTTCAAAACTTCTTACCTTATTAAAAAAACTATTTCCGTAAATTTTTTCTGGTATATATATAGCTTGTACATCTTTATTGTTTTCAAAAATTTCTAAACATTCTGTAATAACATTTTCTGATAAAGTCATATCAACATCTAAGAATCCTATTATTTCTCCGCTTGACATTTCAGCACCATAATTTCTTTGAGCAGAACGTTCAGGACCTTTTATAAAAGTTTTAGCCCCTAATTCTTTTGCTATTTCTACTGTTTTGTCAGTTGAATTATTATCTACCAATATTATTTCTGTATATTTATAATTTGAGTTTTTTACTGCATTTATACAATCAGCAATAAAATTCTCTGAGTTTTTAGTTGTGATTATTATACTTACCATTTATTTACCATTTTTTATATGATTTTTAAATACTAACTTATAATAAAAAAAATAACAATAGAATGATATAAAAAAACTTAAATACTTATATATTGATTGTTTTAATCTAAGTAATATAATTTAAAATAGGGTAGATTCATTATATAAAAAAATAACATTTATAATAAATAAAAAGCATAAGCTATAAATTAATATAACTTATGCTTCTATTGTTTTTATTTAATTATTATTTATTTTTTAGGTTCTTCTTTAGGAAGAATAACATTCAATATAATAGCAGTACAAGTAGCTATAACAACAGGGCTACTTCCAAATACTGTTTTAACCCAAGTAGGAAAAGTATCTAAAGCACCAGCAACTTGAACAGTACCCATACCTAAAGCAACAGCAAGACCAACTATTAAAGTATTTCTAGGGCCCATATTTTCAGTGAATACTAATTTAATACCAGTCATAGCTATAGATGCGAATACCATTATAGTAGCACCGCCTAATACACAAGAAGGTATAGTAGTAAGTAAAGCAGAGAATTTAGGGAATAAACCAGCTATTAATATTATAATAGCAGCAATTAAGAATACTATTCTGTTTATAACTTTAGTAGTAGCAACTATACCAACGTTCTGACTGTAAGTAGCAGTAGGCAAACAACCAAATACAGATGCTAATATATTAGTTATACCATAAGCAGTAATACCGCATTTTAATTCTTTATCGCTAGGCATTCTTCCCATACCGCCTGAAGTAGTAGCAGAAAAGTCTCCTATAGCTTGAACAGAGTTAACAGCAAATAAAAGAGCAATAGCTATACAAGCAGAAGGATCAAATATTATACCGAAAGGTAATAATTTAGGAGCTTGGAAAATACCAGCATTAGCAACACTTGTAAAATTAATCATACCGAAGAAAAATGCTGCTATATAACCAACTATTAATCCCATAAGTATAGAAGCCAATTTTAAGAAACCTTTAGTGAACTGATTGAATATTATAACAGCAATAAGAGTTATAAATGCAACAGCCCAATACTGCCAAGAACCGAAAGGAACAACTTCACCATTTATTTTGTATAAAGTGCTTCCGCCAGCCATATATCTAACAGCAGTTGGATATAAAGAAAGACCTACGGTAAATACTACAGTACCAGCAATCAAAGGCGGAAATAATTTTCTGATTTTTTCTACAGCCAAACCAAATATAAAAGCAACTATACCGCCTATTACTTGAGCACCCAAAATAATAGCAATACCTTGAGTTCCAAGACCAGCACCTTCAGGACCTCTAGCTATAGACTGCATAGTAGATACATAAGCAAAACTAACACCAATAATCATAGGAAGTCTTGCACCTATATGATATCCTTTAGTAATAGGTATTGGAAAAATCATTATAATTGTAGATATAGCAGAAAATACTAAAGATGATTGAACTAACAATATTTGTTCAGGACTACCGCTCTTTAAACCTGCTGCAGATGATACTATAAGGGCAGGAGTTACACAACCAACAATCATAGCTACTACGTGCTGAATAGCTAGAGGGAATGCCTGAGACATTTTAGGCACGCCTTCATAGCTAAACAGTAAATCATCTGATTTTTTTTCATTTGTACTCATATACTTCCCCATTAAATTAAAATGTTTTTTATTTAAATTAATAAATTATTTTTTACAGATATCCTCTATAAAATACTTTATTAAATTTAAAGCACATTGTTTTCTATACAATGCAGTTGATCTAGCACTATTTCTAGGCTTCATAATAGCAGCGTATACTTCTTGTATAGAATTAATGTTATTTTTCCAATCATCAATATTTGAAGATGCAAATTTTTCTTCTATAGATTCATCTCTTGTAACTGTAACACCTAATGTACAGAAACTTATTTTAAATCTATATTTGTCATTTTCTTTAAGAGCTAAGGCACACATAGCTAATTTAGAAAGAGCATTAGCTTTTCTTGTACCTATTTTTCTATAGAAAGAATATTCATAATTTTTCTTAGGTATTATTACATGAGTAAGTATTTCATCATTTTTTATTGTAGTTTTACTTACACCAGTAATAAAATCTTTTATTTTTATGTCTCTTTGAGAATCTTTACTTTTTAATCTTAAAACAGTATCCATAGCATATAAAGAAGGTAAGCTGTCAGCAGAAGGGGAGGCATTGCATATATTTCCGCCTATAGTGGCTATATTTCTTATTGGAGGACCTGCTATTCCAGATGCACTTTCTTTTAATACTTGAGGAGTTAAATCAGATTTTATTATCTCATCAAATGTTGTTGCTGCTCCAATGATGATATTATTTTCATCTTCTTTAATTCCTTTTAATTCATTGATAGAATTGATGAATACTACAGGTTTTTCAAATTTAGCTATTAAATTACTTCCCCTTAAGTATTCAACCATTAAATCTGTACCGCCAGCAAAAACTATTGCATCATGCTTTGATTTTAAATCCAAAGCTTCATCTATATTTTTAGCTATAAAAGTTTCTACCATAATTTTTTGCCCTCCTTAGAAGCTATATCAGAAGCTCTTAATACAGCATTAACTATATGGTCATATCCTGTACATCTGCATAGATTTCCAGATAATCCCTTTCTAACTTCTTCTTCTGTAGGTTTACCATTAGTATCTCTTAGTATAACCTCAGATGACATTACCATACCAGGTATACAAAAACCGCATTGAACAGCACCTTCATCTAAAAAAGACTGAACTACAACTTTTCCTCTTTCAGTTTCTGTATATCCTTCTATAGTCATAACTTCTTTTCCTTCGCATAAAGCTATAGGAACTAAACAAGAGTTAACTACTTTTCCATCTAAAAATACTGCACAAGCACCACATTCACCTTCTCCGCATCCTTCTTTAGTGCCTGTAAGTTTTAATTCATCTCTTATAAAATCTATTAATCTAGTTAAAGGATTTAATTCTGTAGTAACTTTTTTTCCATTAACAGTAAAATTTATAGCCATTATAATACCTCCACTATATTTTCAGGTAAAATAGGTATGCTTGTGAAATGGTGTTTTAAAGCACTTTCCATAGCAGAAGCATAAGCACTAGCAGCACCATCAAAAGTTATTTCACCTATACCTTTAGCACCTAATGGACCATATTGATATGGTTCACCCATTATACAAGTTTTTATTTCAGGCAAATCCAAAGAAGTAGGAATCATATAATCAGACATTTTTACTTGAAGGAATTTTCCGTCTTTATTTACTAATTTTTCTAAAGCTCCCCAACCAAGTGCCTGAGCAACTCCACCTTTTATTTGACCTTCTACTATCTTTTCATCTATAGGATATCCGCAGTCAAATACAGCCCATACTCCTACAATTTTTACTTCTAATGTAACCTTGTCTACTTCTACTTCAACAACATTGATTCCAAGTCCGTAACTAGGATAAGCATCTCCTCTTAAAGTAGTAGTATCCCAATCAATTAAATGAGTAGGGTGTTTATAATCTTCTGTGATTTCTATTTCATCAGCTTCATTCCATCTTTCTTTTAATTTTTTAGAAGCTTCCTGTATTAAATATCCTACTATCATAACAGAACGTGAAGCTACAGTAGGGCCAGTATTAGGAACTACATCTGTATCGTATTCTGCTATTTCAACATCTTCTAATGGAATATTTAAATTGTATGATGCTATTTTTCTGAAAGTAGTATGTAAACCTTGACCAATTTCTGTATTTGAAGTTAGTATAGTTACTTTTTTACCCTTTTTCTTTAATTTTAATTTAGCTTTTATTATATCTCTTTCACCGCTTCCAGTAAAAGCACAACCATGCAAGAAACAAGATATTCCTATTCCTTTATACATAGAATTCTTGTATTCTTTAGATTTTCTTTCATAGTCAGATTCTTTTAATGCCCAATCCAACATTTTAGGAAGTATTATATTATCATGGAATATACCGCCTGTTACTGTAGGGTCATTTTGTTTTATGAAATATTTTCTTTTTAATTCTATAGGATCAACACCTATTTTATTTGCAATATTATCCATAGTTCTTTCTATAGCAAATATTGCCTGAGGTCCGCCAAATCCTCTGAAAGCACAGCTAGGTACATTGTTTGTAGCATATAATCTTCCTAATACTCTTACATTAGGGAAATTATATACATTAGCAGCAGTATATGTACATCTTTGCATTATAACTCTTGAGCTAGCTTCATAAGCACCAGCGTCCATATCAGATACTACATCAAGAGCAATGATATTATTATTTTCATCAAGAGCAACTTTAGTAGTTATTTGAGCAGGCTGTCTTTTTACACTGTAAGCCATGTCAAATTGTCTGTCTAATATAAGTTTTACAGTTTTTTTAGCTTTATGTGTTGCAACGGCTACTACAGCAGAAACAATATCAGGATAATGTTCCTTACCGCCGAAACCTCCTCCTATAGGCGGAGCTACTATTCTTAAATTGTCATCTTCTACACCAAGAACAGGAGCAGTTGCTTTACGTACATAATATGGACATTGTGTAGATGAATAAATTGATACTTTATCATTTTCCCATACACCTACAGCACCATTAACTTCCATATATAAATGTTCTTGATATGGTGTATGATAAGTTTCTTCTATTACAGTTTTTGCTTTTTTGAATGCTTCATCTACATCACCATATCCAGCTTTGAATGATACGAATATGTTGTCATTATTAACTATAGGGCCGCCTAATAATTTTTTAGAATCTTCAATATTTAACACTACAGGCAAATCTTCGTATTCTATAGTTATTTTTTCAGCAATGTCATAAACTATATTTTTATCAGGGCCTACAACTAATAATATTGTCTCTCCAATATACCTTACAGTATCTTCAGCAAATGGAGGCCAATCAGATACTACCATGGTAGTCATATTTTTACCAGGTACATCTTTGTGATCAACAGTAAAATAACCTTCAGGCAATTCAGGAATATTAATCTTTAATATTTTAGCTCTGGCTTTGGTAGAATAAACTATTTTTGCATATAGAACATCTTTTCCAAAGTCTATATCGTTTAAATACTTTGTTTTTCCTGTTAATTTACCTAAAGCATCTACTCTTGGAACTGAGTTTTTTAATTCTTTAATAAAAGTTTCCATGTATACAATCCTTATAAACTAAATACTCAAAACACCATTTATGCATTATAATCTTCCGGCTTACTTTCTTTATCAGCAGGAAATATAAGATTTGCTACAATAGATATAATACAAGTTGCAGAAACAGTGTCATGAAATATGAATTTTATATAACTTGGAAGACTAGCAATTGCATCTTGATGATTTGCTATTCCAAGACCCAAAGCAAAAGTAATTCCCATTACTACTATGTTGCGTTCACTAAAACCAGCTTTAGCTATCATTTTTATACCATTAATTAAAATCATAGCGAATACTGTTATTATAGAACCTCCTAACACGGAACTAGGTATAGCTGAGAATATGGCACCTAATTTAGGGAAGAAACCGCATAACATTAAAACAAAAGCACCAGTTGCTATACAGAATTTATTAACAACTTTAGTCATAGATACTATACCTGCATTTTGACCGAAAGCAGTATTTGGAAGACAATTAAAAAATGCTGCAGTTGTAGAACCTAAAGCATCTGCCAATATAGCACCAGAAGTTTCTTTTTCTGTAGCTTCTCTGTCGAAACCTGCTATAGTTATACCAGAAGTATTACCTATAGTTTCCAAACCGGAAGTTATATAAAGAACAGCGAAACTTAATATAGCAGAGAAAGAAAATTCTATTTTGAAATGCATTGGTAGAGGCAATCTAAACCAAGATGCTTCAGATATAGGCTGAGTATTAACCATACCTAAACATGCAGAAACTATATATCCTATAATAAGACCTATCAATATAGCTGAATTTTTAATTATTCCTTTACCGAATTTCTGAAGTATAATAATAATGAATAAAGATAAAAAACCCATTGCTAAATTTTTAGGAGAACCATAATCAGGAGAACCGACCCCGCCAGCGAAGTAACCAACTCCTACATTAAGCAAACTTACTCCTATAGTTACAAGCGTACATCCTACAACCAAAGGCGGGAAGAATTTACGTATGTATTTATAGAAAAAACCCATTATAACTTCTGTTAAGCTTCCTACCATAGCACCGCCTAAAACCATTCCTATTCCACCCATAGAAGCAACGGTTTGAGCAGTTGGTACGAAAGCAAAAGAAGTACCCATAACTATTGGAAGGTTAGCACCGATTTGTCTGTTTTTACCTAATTTTATAGGATAAAGCTGAATAAAAGTTGTAAGTCCTGATACAAACATAGCACATTGTACCATTACAACAGTGTCAGCACCAGACAAACCGCATACACCAGCAATAATCAATATAGGAGCTAAGTTTGAAGTGAACATTGCCATTACATGCTGCATGCCTAGAGGAAGTGCAACAGCTATGCTAGGACGGCCTTCAAGTTGATAAACTAATTGTGAATTAGATTTATTCCCTTCCATTATGATCCTCCTTTTTTATTTAAATTATATTTTTTACTATTATATATATTATAGTAAATATAATTTTTTATTTCACTACTTTAGTACCAGTTTTTCCATTTATAGCATCTTTAGCTTTTTCAAGTAAAGTAATCATAGCTTCTTTTCCAGTAGCTTCAACAAATTGCATACAAGCTTGTACTTTTGGAAGCATAGAACCAGGAGCGAATTGACCATCATCACAATGTTTTTTAGCTTCTTCTAAAGTCATAGAATCAAGCCATTTAACATCAGGTTTTCCAAAGTTAATAGCAACTTTTTCTACAGCAGTTAAAATTATAAGCATATCAGCATTAAGCTCTTTAGCAAGTACTGAAGCAGCAAAGTCTTTATCTATAACAGCAGGCATACCTTTTAAGTGATTACCTATTCTTATTACCGGTATTCCGCCGCCGCCGCAGCAAATTACTAATGCTTTTTCATTAAGCATAGCATTGATTGCAGTACTTTCAGCTATAGCAACAGGTTTAGGAGAAGCAACAACTCTTCTGTATCCTCTTCCTGCATCTTCTTTTACATTCCAGCCTAATTCTTTAGCTTTTGCTTCGCCTTCTTCTTTAGTCATAAACTGACCTATAGGTTTTGTAGGATTTTTGAAAGCTGGGTCATTTTCATCAACCACTACTTGTGTAATTAATGTAGCTATTGGCGGAACAGTAATATTTCTATTAGAGAATTCTTCCATAATAGCATTCTGTAAGTCATAACCAATATAAGCCTGACTCATAGCAACACATACTGATAAAGGTATAGGGTTTCCAGTATTATGATTATTAGTATATTCATTCATAGCATTGTTGATGAAACCTACTTGAGGTCCATTACCATGAGCTACTATTACTTCACATCCGCTTTCTACTAAATCTACTATATTTTTAGCAGTTATTTTTACTGCTTTCATTTGCTCAGCAAGAGTATCACCTAAAGCATTACCGCCTAAAGCAATTACAATTCTTTTTTTATTTTCCATTTTTATATCCTTAGATAAAATTATATTTCATTATTATATATAATAAGTTCTTTTTTTCACAATATTAAAGATATAAAATGGTAAGCACTATTTATAAAATAGATACTTACCACTAAATTATTTTAATTTATTAGCAACCAAATACTCTTGGTTTTCCTTCTGAAGCTAATTTGCTTAATATAGCTTGAGGATCTCTGAATTTAGATAAGAAGATCATAGCAGCTATAACATAAGGTTTGTAGCTAGCTTGTTTGTAAAGAGGTACTCTATATCTGTCAAATACAGAAGCAGCAACTTCACCATCTTTACAGCTAACATCATTAATATCAGCAGGTAAGCAGTGTAAGTATAATGCTTTACCGTCTTTAGTTTTCTTCATTTTTTCTTCAGTACAGCACCAGTCTTTGTGGTTAGCGTTTTGAGCTAATAATCTTTGTTCAAGTTCTTTTATGCCGTTAGTGTCGCCTTTACCATAAAGTTCTGTTCTCTCTTGCATAGCAGCAAATGGAGCCCAAGATTTAGGATAAACAACGTCAGCATTTTCAAAAGCTTCGTCCATATCATTAGTGATAGTTAATTTAACGCCAGCAGCTTCAGCATTTTTCTTAGCAATAGCTTCAACTTCAGGCATAAGTTCATAACCTTTTGGATAAGCTAAAGCAACATCCATACCTAATCTAGTGAATAAACCAGCAGCACCTTGAGGTACAGAAAGAGGTTTACCGTAAGAAGGTGAATAAGCCCAAGTCATAGCAACTTTTTTACCTTTTAAGTTTTCTAATCCGCCTAATTCGTGGATGAAGTGTAAAGAGTCAGCCATCATTTGAGTTGGATGGTCTCTGTCACACTGTAAGTTAACTAGAGTAGGGATTTGCTCTAATATACCGTCATTATAACCTTGTCTTACAGACTCAGAAACTTCTTTCATGTATTCGTGACCTTTACCAATGTACATGTCATCTCTAATACCAATAACATCAGCCATGAAAGATACCATGTTAGCAGTTTCTCTAACTGTTTCACCATGAGCTATTTGGCTTTTACCTTCATCTAAGTCTTGTACTTCTAAACCTAAAAGGTTACAAGCTGAAGCGAAAGAGAAACGAGTTCTAGTAGAGTTATCTCTGAATAAAGAAATACCTAAACCAGAATCAAAAACTTTAGTAGAAATATTGCTTTCTCTTAAGAATCTTAAAGCGTCTGCAACTGTCCAAACTGCTTGTAATTCATCAAAAGTTTTGTCCCAAGTTAGGAAAAAGTCATTTTTATACATTTTGCCAAATTCAAGACTATCAAGTTTTGAAATGTATTTTTGTATACCCATATTTTAAACTCCTTAAATTTTTTAGTATTTATAGTTTTTTTATAGTATTGATTATTTATTAGCACAATAAATAGTAGGTACAGCAGCATATAAAGCAGCACATACAACTAAATCTTGTTTCCAAGTAATTTCGTTAGGAGCATGAGCTTGAGCTTCAGCACCAGGTCCGAAACCTATACAAGGTATTCCGTTTCTTCCCATTATAGATACACCGTTAGTAGAGAATGTCCATTTATCAGTAAGAGGACGAGCTTTTCTAGCTTTATCTATTTCTGGAGTAGCACCTATTCTTTCAGTACCATATAAGCCTTTGTAAGCTTCTTCTAAAGCTTTAGTTACAGCATGGTCTTCAGGAATTACCCAAGTAGGGAAGTAACATTCTATTGGATAAACTAAACCTTTCCAAGATGGTCTTTCATAATTGTACATAGATACTTCAGCACCATATTTTTTAACGTTAGGAAGGTTTCTGATTTCTTCTAAGCAGCTTTCCCAAGTTTCGCCAGCTGTCATTCTTCTGTCTAATGAAATAGAACAAGAGTCAGCTACAGCACATCTGCTTGGAGAAGTGTAGAAAATTTGAGAAACTGTTACAGTACCTCTGCCTAAGAAGTTAGCTTCTTTGTATTGAGGATTGTATTTTTCTTCTAACATTTTTACTAAGCCTTTGATTTCTGTAGAATCTTTAGCATCGTTTTCGTTAAGGCTTCTGATATCTTGAAGTATGTCAGCCATTTTGTAAATAGCGTTGTCACCTCTTTCTGGAGCAGAACCGTGACAAGAAATACCTTTAACATCTACTCTTATTTCCATTCTACCTCTTTGACCTCTATAGATACCACCATCAGTAGGTTCAGTAGAAATTACGAATTCAGGTTTAATTTTGCTTTCTTTACAAATGTATTCCCAGCATAAACCATCGCAGTCTTCTTCTTGTACAGTACCAACAACAACAACTTGGTATTTGTCGCTTAAAAGACCTAAATCTTTCATTATTTTAGCACCATAAACACCAGAAACTATACCTCCTTCTTGGTCAGAAGTACCTCTACCACCGATTTCGATGTCGTTTTCATAACCTTCATAAGGGTCAAATTTCCAGTTGTCTTTGTTACCTATACCAACTGTGTCTATATGAGCATCGATACCTATTAAAGTTTTACCAGTACCCATATAACCTAAAACGTTACCCATAGGATCGATATCTACTTTATCAAATCCTACTTTGTTCATTTCTTCAGCTATTCTTTTGATTACGCCTTCTTCTTCACAAGATTCACTAGGAATTCTAATTAAATCTCTTAAGAATTTAGTCATATCAGCTCTATAGCCTTCTGCTTTTGCTTTTATTTGTTCAAATTGTTCTTTTGAAATAGCACTCATTTTTTATTCTCCCTAAAAAATTTATATATATATTTTTTATTATCTTTCTTTTGCTTCCCAAATGATATTTTTCCATCTTATAGGATCAGTATCACCTTCTGTGCTGAATAATAATACTTTAGAATTAGAGTCTAATTTTAATTGTTTTCTTAATTCAGCATATTCATCATTAAGCATAATAGTAGCTAATGCACCGAAAGGAGCAGCTCCAGATTCTCCAGATACTACTTGAGGATCGCCTTTTAAAGGAGCGGATAACATTCTCATACCTCTAGCAGCAACTGAATCTTCAGCAGCTATAAAACAATTAGCATGGTTTTTAAGTATATCCCAAGAAGTGATATTTGGCTCACCGCAAGCAAGTCCTGCCATTATAGTGTTTAAATCACCTTCTACTATTCTTATTTTACCATCTCCAGCAACAGCACCTTTGTATAAACAAGCAGCAGCATCAGCTTCTACTACAACCATTATAGGAGGATTATCTTTATATTTGTTAGAGAAATATCCAACCATAGCACCAGCTAAAGAACCAACACCAGCTTGTACGAATACATGTGTAGGTCTTTCTCCGAATTGTTCATCAGCTTCTAAAGCCATAGTACCATAACCTTGCATAATCCAAGCAGGTATTTCTTCGTAACCTTCCCAAGCAGTATCTTGTACAACTACTCCGTTAGGTACTTTTGCAGCTTCTGCAGCAGCTTTTCTAACACATTCATCATAGTTGTATTCTTCTATTGTAGCTGTAGCACCTTCAGCTTGAATATTTTTTAATCTAGTTTCTGTTGAACCTTTAGGCATAAAAATTACTGATTTTTGTCCTAATTTATTAGCAGCCCAAGCAACACCTCTACCATGGTTACCATCTGTAGCAGAGAAGAATGTAGCTTGACCGAATTCATCTTTTAATTTTTGTGAAGTTAATACATCGTAAGGGAATTCGCTTACATCTTTACCCATTTTCTGTGCTATATATCTAGCCATAGAGTAAGAACCACCTAAAACTTTAAAAGCATTAAGACCAAATCTGTATGATTCATCTTTTACTTTTATAGTTCCTAAACCTAAATATTTTGCCATTTCTTTTAATTCAGATAATGGTGTTTGTGTATATTGAGGGAAACTTTGGTGGAAAGCTTTCGCTTTTTTTACTTCCTCAATAGACATAATTGGTAAATTTTTATCATCTGTTTTAGGCATCTTATTTTCAGCCCATTTAAGCTCACTCATTTATATCCTCCTTTTTTGAATCTATATAATTATATAGAGTGAATTTACTTATTCCAAAATGATTAGAAACTTTATCTCCTGATTTTGTTATTAAAAATACTCCAGAATCATTTAAAAAATTAATTGCTCTTATTTTCTCATCTTTATTCATTATACTTGCTGGTTTTCCAATTAATTCTTCGCTTCTTATTATTAATTTTTCCATAAGTTCTTGTGCACTATTTGGTATTTCTTCAAATTTTGATTTATTCTCTGTTTGTAATAGAGTTTCTAAATCGCTTTTAAATGGTATAAAATTTGTTATATCAAAATTTATAGATAGTATATATTTATACTTACCATTAATATCTTTTATAAAAACAGTAGAAGATTTCAATATCTTACCATTTGATGCTTTAGTAAGATAAGACAAGTGATCAACTATAGGTTCTCCTTTTTTTATTTTTTCTATAGTTTTTATTACAATATTTGAAGAACCTTCTCCTGCTTTTCTTCCTGTAATACCACCATTAATTATAAAAATAATGGTATGATCTAAATCATCTTCTTTTAACTCATGAATACAAACTTCGCAATTATTACCAAATTGTCTTGCTATTCCATGTGCTACACTAACTAATGTTTCTAGTATTATATTAGAACTCATAACCGTCCTGAAAATATTGTAATATGAATTATATCCGTTTAATGATATGCCTATAGTATACTAATTTTTTTTTAGATTTTCAAGAAATAATCTAAATTTTTTTTGAAAATTCGTTGACAAATGAACTTTTTTTAATATCCTATTAAAATGTATAAAAAATATAATCTTATTAAAAATATATAATTTTAGGAGGCAGCTTATGCTATTAATAGGGGGAGGAAAATTAATCACTAGAGATGCTAGTAAACCATTTATAGAAGACGGTGCAGTTCTTTGTGATGGCAGATTAATTAAAGAAATAGGTACAACTTCAGATTTGAAGGCAAAATATAAAGACGCTGAATATATTGATGCTAAAGGCGGTATTATCATGCCTGCATTCATCAATGTTCATGAACATATTTATTCTGCTATGGCTAGAGGCTTTAGTATTAATGGTTATAATCCTAAAGGCTTTTTAGAAATATTAGATGGTATGTGGTGGACTATAGATAGAAATCTTACTTTAGAACAAACTAAACAAAGTGCTATGGCTACTTATATAGAATCAATTAAAAGCGGTGTTACTACAGTATTTGACCACCATGCTAGTTTCGGTCATATCGAAGGTTCTTTATTTGCTATAGAAGAAGCTGCTAAAACTATGGGTGTTCGTTCTTGTTTATGTTATGAAGTTTCTGACAGAGACGGAGAGGCTAAATCTAAAGCTTCAGTTAAAGAAAACCTTGATTTTATTAAACATGCTATGGCTGATAAAACTGATATGATTAAAGGTATGATGGGAATGCATGCTTCTTTCACAATTTCAGATAAAACTATGGAAGCTTGTATGAAAGATTTACCAGAAGGTATAGGCTGCCATATTCACGTTGCTGAAGGTATAGAAGATTTACATGCTTGTTTGAAAGAACATGGCAAAAGAATAGTTGACAGACTTTATGATTTCAAAGTTTTAGGACCTCAAACTATATTAGTACACTGTATATATATTAATCCTCATGAAATGGATTTAATTAAAGATACAGATACTATGACTTCTCATAACCCAGAATCAAATATGGGTAATGCTTGCGGATGTCCTCCTACAATGGAATTAATGAAAAAAGGTATATTAACAGGCTTAGGTACTGACGGATATACTCATGATATGACAGAATCATACAAAGTTGCTAATGTTCTTCATAAACATAGTCTTTGTGATCCTAATGCTGCTTGGGGTGAATTACCTACAATGTTATTTGAAAACAATGCTAAAATAGCTAACCGTTATTTTGAAACTCCTCTTGGCGTACTTAAAGAGGGAGCTGCTGCTGATGTTATAATTATGGATTACAAAAATTATACAGAATTAAGCGATAAAAATATCAATGGACATATATTATTTGGTATGAACGGCGGACATGTTAATACTACTATTTGTAATGGTGAAGTATTAATGAGAGACAGAAAACTTACTAAAATTGATGAAGAAGCTGCTTATGCTAAAATAAGAGAAGAATCTGCTAAACTTTGGAAACAGATTAATAAATAATAGATAATTATACAAATGATAATAAACTCTTTATGAATATATATTAAACAATGGGTTTGTATAGCCCATTGTTTAATTATTAAAAGAAGAAAATTAAAGTTTTTGTTCTATATTATAGAATAAATTAAATTTATAGAATTTTTGATTAATAAAAATAAATACAGTAAAATTAATTTGGAGGATTATATATGAGTGATGTAATGACACCCATTCCTTTTGGAAATATTATGAACTGGATTTTAGAAGAAAAAAAATCTGGTAAGGTGTTTGGTGTTTCTAGAGCATTTAAAGCTGACAAATCTAAATATTATGAAATTTTCGGCAGAAAATTAGAAACTCCTATAGGACCAGCTGCAGGACCTCATACTCAGTTGGCTCAAAATATAATAGCTGCTTACTATACAGGAAGCAGATTCTTTGAACTTAAAACAGTTCAGAAAATGGACGGTGAAGAATTAAGCAAATGCGTTGCTAAACCTTGTATTACAGCTAATGATGAATGTTATAACTGTGAATGGTCTACAGAACTTTATGTTCCACAAGCTTTTGATGAATATGTTAAGGCTTGGGTTGCTTTAAAAGTAATTGCTAAAGAATGGGATTTAGGAGATATGGACGGTTTTCAGTTCAATATGTCTGTTGGTTATGATTATGAAGGCATTAAAACTGAAAAAATAGATAATTTCATCGAAGGCATGAAAGATGCTTCTAATACTCCTATTTTCAAAGAATGTAAACAATGGTTATCTGATAATATTGATAGATTTACTAATTTCAAAAAAGAAGATATTGATAAAATTAATGCTGATATTTGTAATTCTGCTACTTTATCAACACTTCATGGTTGTCCTCCTACAGAAATAGAAAAAATTGCTTCTTATTTAATCACTGAAAAAAAATTAAATACTTTTGTTAAATGTAACCCAACTTTATTAGGTTATGAATATGCTAGAAAAACTTTAAATGAAATGGGTTATGATTATATATCATTTACTGATTTCCACTTTAATGATGACTTGCAGTATAGCGATGCTGTTCCAATGCTTCAAAGACTTCAAAAATTAGCTGCTGACAATTCATTATCATTTGGTGTAAAAATCACTAATACATTCCCTGTAGATGTTAAACAAAAAGAATTGCCATCTGAAGAGATGTATATGTCTGGTAAATCTTTATTCCCACTTTCTATGACAGTAGCTTCAAGACTAAGTAAAGATTTTGATGGCGGTTTAAGAATATCATATTCAGGCGGATGTGATTATTTCAATATTAATGATGTTATAGATGCTGGAATTTGGCCTGTAACTATGGCTACTACTTTCTTAAAAAACGGCGGTTATCAGAGAGGAGAGCAAATAGCTAAAAATCTTCCTGCTCCTAAAGCATTTACTAAAGTAGATGTAGCTAAAGCTGAACAAATCGTTGAATGGGGGAAGAAAAGCAAACATCATGTAAAACCAATCAAGCCTCTTGCAAGCAGAAAAGTTAATAAAAAAGTACCTTTAGTTGACTGTTTTATAGCTCCTTGTATGGAAACTTGTCCTATACATCAAGACCTTACTACTTATATAAGACTTAATTATCAGGGCAAATATGATGAGGCTTTCAAAGTTATTATAGAGAAAAACGCACTTCCATTTGCTACTGGTATATTATGTCCTCATACTTGTATGGATAAATGTACTAGACAATTCTATGAAGAACCAGTAAGCATAAGAGCTTGCAAATTAGAAGCTGCTAGAGCTGGTTATGATAAAGTTATAAATACTTTAAAACCTGCTGCTTCTATAGGTAAAAAAGCTGGTGTTATAGGTGCTGGTCCTGCTGGTCTTTCTGCTGCTTTCTTCTTGGCTCGTGCTGGAGTAGAAGTTACAGTATTCGATAAAAGAGAAAAAGCTGGCGGTGTAGTTGCTAATATTATACCTAATTTCAGAATAACTGCTGAAGAAATAGGAAATGATGTTAATTTATGCAAACAAATGGGTGTTAAATTTGAATTAGGCAAAGAAATTAAAGATATAAAAGAATTTGCTAAAAATTATGACTATACAGTTGTTTGTATAGGTGCTCATAAAAATATGCCTTTAAAACTTGAAGCTGGCGAATCTATGAATGCTCTTAAATTCTTAGAAGAATTCAATAAAACTAATGGTAATGTTGAATTAGGCGAAAATGTAGTAGTAATCGGAGGCGGTAACACTGCTATGGATGCTGCTCGTGCTGCTAAGAAAAATAAAGGCGTTAAAAATGTTAGATTAGTTTATAGAAGAACTAAGAGATATATGCCTGCATTAGAAGAAGAATTAAAAGAAGCTTTAGAAGATGGTGTTGAGTTTATGGAATTACTTGCACCTGTTAAAGTAGAAAATGGTAAACTTCTATGCAAAAAAATGGAATTATCTGACTTCGATGAAAAAGGCAGAAGAAACGTTGTTGAAACTAATGAAACAGTAGAAGTTCCTGCTAATACTGTTATAGCTTCTATAGGTGAACAAATTGAATCTGACTTCTATAAATCTAATGGTATAGATGTTGATGATAAAGGTAAGCCAAAATGCAATGCTAATAATGAATCATCTATCAAAAATGTTTATGTTGCTGGTGATGGTTTATATGGTGCTGCTACTATAGTTGAAGCTATAAGAGATGCTAAAGTTGTTGCTGAAGCTATATTAGGAAAAGCTATTGCTCCTAATTTGCCTTCTGTTTCAACTGAAGAAATAGTTTATGGTAAAAAAGGTAATTTGAAAGAAGTATCAAAAGATCCAGAAGCTACTAGATGTTTAAGCTGTGATTATATTTGTGAAAGCTGTACAGAAGTTTGTCCTAACAGAGCTAATGTATCTATTAAAGTTGATGGAGGAGCTAAAATATCACAAATTATACACGTTGATTATATGTGTAATGAATGCGGTAACTGTGCTACTTTCTGTCCTTATGATTCAGCACCTTACAAAGATAAGTTTACATTATTTGCTACTGAAGAAGATATGAAAAATTCTAAAAATGATGGTTTCTTATTCTTAGATAAAGAAGGAAATGCTAAATTAAGAATCGATGGTAAAGAAGAATCTTATAAAGCTGGTACTTCTAAAAACTTTAATGGTGTTTATAGTATAGTTGATACTGTATTTAATAATTATAAATATTTAATATTAAAATAATTCCATCATTATTATATTATATGACATAACAATGAATTTTATAATTCATTGTTATGTTTGTTTTTATTATTTATATATTCATAGGAGGAGTTTATATGGGAGAGAGCGTTAATATTGTTATTAATGGCAAGGAAATGAGCTTTGATTCTGATAGAAAGCTAATGGACGTTCTTAGAAATGACTGTAAGTGTAAGTCAGTAAAAGACGGCTGTTCAGAAGGAGCTTGCGGAACTTGTACTGTTTTAATAGATGGTAAACCTACTAAAGCATGCGTACAAACTATAGGAAAACTTCAAGGTAAAAGTGTTCAAACTATAGAAGGTTTCACTCAAAGAGAAAAAGATGTTTATTCTTATGCTTTTGCTGTTTGCGGTGCCGTTCAATGCGGATTCTGTATACCTGGTATGGTTGTTTGTGCTAAAGGTTTAATTGATAAAAATAATAATCCTACAAGACTTGAAATTGTTGCTGCTATAAGAAATAATATCTGCAGATGTACAGGTTATAAAAAAATCATTGATGCTATAGAATTAGCAGCTAAAATGATTAGAGAAAATATTGATGTAAAAGAATACAAAGGTAAAGTAAAATTAGGCGATAGAAATATTGTAAGAGTTGATGCTAAAGAAAAAGCACTTGGTATTGGCGAATATTGTGATGATGTTGAAATAGATGGTATGCTTTATGGTGTTGCTGTAAGAACTAAATACCCTAGAGCTAAAATATTGAAAATAGATATAAGCGAGGCAAAAGCTTTAAAAGGTGTTGTTGATGTAATAACTGCTAAAGATTTGCCTGGCGCTAAAAAAATCGGTCATATATTCCATGACTGGGACGTATTAATCGGAGAAGGCGAAACTACAAGATTTATAGCTGACGGTTTAGCTTTAATCGTTGCTGAAGATGAAGCTACTGCTAAAAAAGCTAGAGATTTAGTAAAAATAGAATATGAAGAATTACCATTGGTAAGAAATCCTGAAGAAGCTATGAAAGAAGGATCTCCTTTAGTTCATGAAGATAGAGAAAGCAATTTACTTACTCATGAAAGATTAGTTAAAGGAAATGCTGATGAAGTAATAGCTAAATCTAAATATAAAGTTACTAGACATTATGAACTTCCTTGGACAGAGCATGCTTTCTTAGAAGCTGAAGTTGCTGTTGCTATGCCTTTCAATGAAGATGGTATATTTGTATATTCAAGCGATCAAAGCGTTTATGATACAAAAAGAGAAGTTGCTATGGCTTTAGGTATAGATGCTGATAAAGTTGTAGTAGAAAATAAATATGTAGGCGGCGGATTCGGCGGTAAAGAGGATATGAGTGTTCAGCATTATGCTGCTATAATGGCATACAGAACAAAAAGACCAGTTAAATTCAAACTTACAAGACAAGAAAGTATTTACTGGCACCCAAAACGTCACCCTATGAGCATAGATATGACTACAGCTTGTGATGAAAATGGTATACTTACAGCTATGAAAGCTACTTTAGTAACTGATGCTGGTGCTTATGCTTCATTATCTGGTCCAGTACTTCAAAGAGCTTGTACTCATGCTGCTGGCCCTTATAATTATCAAGTTATAGATATAGACGGAAAATCAATTTATACTAATAACCCTCCTACTGGACCATTCAGAGGATTTGGTGTTCCTCAATCATGTTTTGCTACAGAAATGAATATAAACTTATTAGCTGAAATGTGCGGTTTGGATCCTTGGGAAATAAGATATAGAAATGCTATACGTCCAGGTCAAGTACTTCCTAACTATCAAATAGCTGATGAAGCTACTGGACTTGTTGAAACATTAGAAGCTGTTAAAGATGTATTCTATAATAATAAATATGTAGGTATAGCTTGTTCTTTGAAAAACTCTGGTGTAGGTGTTGGACTTCCTGATACAGGCAGAGTACGTTTAGTTGTAGAAAATGGAAAAGTACATGTATATTCTGCTGCTTCTTGTATAGGACAAGGTGTTGCTACTGTACTTTATCAAATAGTTGGAGAAACTCTTGATTTAGATGATGACAAAATAATTGTTCATAATCCTAATACTGCAACTTCTCCAGATTCTGGTACTACTTCTGGTTCAAGACAAACACTTATTACAGGTGAAGCTTGTAAGAGAGCTTGTGAAGAACTTAAAAAAGAAATTGATGCTGGAAAATCATTAAACGATTTAGAAGGAAAAGAATTCCATGGTGAATGGCTAACTATAACAGATAAAATGGGAGTTGATAAACCTCACCCTGTTTCTCACGTTGCTTATAGTTATGCTACTCAAGTATGCGTACTTAATGAAGACGGTACTATAAATAAAGTTGTTGCTGCACATGATATAGGTAAGGCAATCAACCCTATAGCTTTGGAAGGTCAAATTGAAGGCGGTGTTGTTATGTCTTTAGGTTATGCTTTGACAGAGAAATTCCCGCTTGAAAATTGTGTTCCTAAAGTTAAATTCGGTACTTTAGGTTTATTCAGAGCTGATAAAACTCCAGATGTTGAATCTATTATTATAGAGAAACCTGGTATACCTTATGGTTATGGTGCTACAGGTATAGGAGAAATTTCAAGTATACCTACTGCTCCTGCTGTTGCTGCTGCTTATTATAAGTTAAACGGTGAGTTCCAAACAGAACTACCACTTAAAAATACTCCTTATTCAAAATAATTTATTATGAGTTTGTTTAACGATGAACTTGTAATTGTAAGAGGAGCTGGTGATTTAGCTACAGGTGTTGTGTATTCCTTATATAAAGCTTATTTAAAGATCATTATATTGGAAACACAATACCCCTCTTCTATTAGAAGAAAGGTTTCATTATCTGAAGCCGTTTATGATGGTGAAAGCAAAGTTGAGGATATTGAAGCTGTTTTAGTAAAAAGCTATGAAGAAGCTCTTAATATAATTGCAAATAAAAATTATACAAAGATTCCTATTCTTATAGATCCTAATTGTGATATACTAAAAAATATAAAACCAACATTTTTAATTGATGCTATAATTGCTAAAAAAAATCTTGGTACTAATAAATCTATGGCTAAATATACTATAGCATTAGGACCCGGTTTTACTGCTGGTAAAGACTGTGATATTGTTATAGAAACTATGCGTGGACATAATCTCGGAAGAATGTATTTAGAAGGGGAAGCTATACCTAATACAGGAATTCCCGGTAATATAGGCGGTAAAGAAGCTGAAAGAGTAATTCATGCAAGTTCTGACGGCATTATTGAAAACGTAAAAAATATAGGTGATTTTGTCAAAGAAAAAGAAGTTATAGCATATATAAACAACAACAATGAAAAAATAGAAGTGCTTGCTACTTTTGATGGGCTTTTAAGAGGCATTATAAAAGATGGTTTTAAAGTTCATAAGGGTTTGAAAATAGCTGATATTGATCCTAGAAAATCTGAATATGATAATTGCTTTACTATTTCTGATAAGGCTAGAAATTTAGGCGGTTCTGTGCTTACTGCTATGATGTATTTATATAATAGATAATTAATTTTAGATTATACCTAAACAATTATATTTTGTTAATTTTGAGTTGTTTATAAATGTAATTTTGATTTATTAATAGTATAAAATATTATTAAGTTTTGTTTGAAATGTGAAGTAAAACCAAGATTTGTGTAAAAAATGCAGTCCTTTTGCTTCTTTGGGGCACCACCGAGTAGGTGCCTAATCGGCAAAAGAAGTGGGGGGCGGGGGCTAGTCCCCGAAAATAATAAAAATATAAAAAATAAAATTGACAAAATATAATTGTTTAGGTATATACTAAAGATTTTCTATTTTTAATAATTTTATGAATTTCTATATTAGACTTCGTATTTAATTATATTCATTCCTTTATAGATAGGGTAAAAGACTTTTTATATATTTTATTATAAGTTTATATATTTATATAAAAAACTTGTTAGTTTTTTTGTCTAGCAAATGATTATTTCCTATTAGAAACTCACAAGTTTTTGATTATAGGCTTTCTATTTCTTGTATACTCAAGCCTGTTAATTCACTGATAAGATTTAAATCCATATCTCTAGCTTTCATATTTTTTGCCATAGATATTGCTTTATTTTTTTCGCCTTGTTCTATGCCTTTTTCAAGACCTTCTTTAAGACCTTCTTCTCTCCCTTTTATTCTTTCTTCATTTAATGCCAATATATCAAAATAATTCTTCTCATATTCCGCATAATTTTCAAATAAATCTTTTGTATTTACAAATTTATTATATTCATCATAAACTTCTTTCATGATAGGATTTTTTTTAACTAACATTTCCATAATTTCCTCCATTTTTTCTCTTTTTTCTTTAATTGTTAAAAAATAAAACCAAGCATATAATTCATCCGTTAATCTAGAACTTGAAGATAAATATTTAGGAAGTTCTAGAAAATGCATTTCAAGATGATTAGTTAGTATATGATTTGTCTCAAGTTCTTTAATTACATAACAGCTATGCTCTTTGTTTATATCTTTTAACAAATTAAAGTCTAAAATATTAATTACTATTACCTGTTTCAAATCATTATATTTTTCATTATTTCTTAAATTAGATATATATCCTTTAGCCCAATAATATAAACTTCTATAAACAAAAGATTGATTTCCAACTCTTTGTATTTCTATTAATACAGTTTCACCGCTTTTGGTAACTGCCCTTACATCAACTATTGACTGCTTATCACTAATTGTTTCCTTCAGATTAAAAGTATTAAGTACTTTCACTTCCTCAAAAGGCTCTTGATTATAATCAACTCTTACAGCATTAATTAAATTTAATAAAATATGTTCATGTCCTTCTTTGGCAAACATATAACGCATGAAGTAATCATTTAAAACATTAATATTTCTCATAACTTTATTATACTAAATTAACTATAAATGTAAAGTTACAAGTTTAATCATCAAAATTTACTTTCTATTTCTTTGAGCTTTTTTTAGAATACCTGCAATTTTTCTAAGTTTAAGATCTTTTGCTATATCTAAAGCAGTATCTCCATGGTTATCTTCTATATTTACATCAGCTCCTTTTTCTACTAGAAATTTAACAAATGGTTCAGCAAACCTTGATCCTGATGATGCACAAGCCCACATTAAAGAAGTGTATCCTTCATAATCTTGAGCATTAATATCTGCACCTTTTTCTAATAAAACTTCAGCTAATTTTATACGATATTCCTGAAAACTTTTATTATTAAAATTACCTTCACCCATACCAAGATATATCAAAGGAGTATATTCTCGTTTATTCTTTATGTTTACATCAGCACCTTGCTCTATTAAAAAATTAGCTATTTCAAAGTCTAGTATATCAATACTTCCTTCATCTGAAGTATCAAGAGTTTTATTTAAAGCTGTGTCTCCTTCATTATCTTGTGCATTTATATTGGCATTTTTTGAAACTAAATATTTTATTACATCTATATTTCTTTCATGACTATACTCACATGCTGATATTAAAGCAGTACTTCCTCCTTTATAAAAGTTTACATCAGCACCGTTTTCAACTAATAATTTTACTGTTTCTAAATTATTTACACCATACATTAAGGCTGTATTTCCATAATCATCGAAAGCATTTATATCTGCACCTTTTTGTATTAGAAGTTCTGCCACTTTTATATTATGAAGTTTGGAAGCATACATTAAAGGTGTCTTTCCATCCTCATTTGTTACATTTATATCTGCACCATTATTTATTAAAAATTCTGCAGCAGATGAATTTTCATTTTTATAATAATAATATCTATAGTCAGGATGTTCATTATCTAATGAGAGTAATAGGGGAGTTTCTACTGAGCTATGTTCAGAATGTGTTTTGCATTTACATCGGCACCTTTTTCAACTAAAAATTTAACCATATCATAGTCATTTCTTAAAGCTGCTATCATTAAAGGAGTATAATCATAATCAGCAGGAGAATAATACTCCCCACCCTTTATTCTTGATTCTAAGTCAAAACCATTTTCTACTAATACTTTAAACATTTCTCTATTTAGTGCCAATTCTGTTGTATAAGCTGTATCAAGAAGTGATGCTCCATCATTGTCTTTAGTATTTACATCAGCACCATATTTTATTAATAAATTAAATATTTTTTTAGCATTTTCTAGTTTTTCTTCTTTTTCGTAATGATCATAGCGAATATTATAATATAATACAGTGTTTCCATCATTATCTTTAGTATTTATATTGGCACCATTTTCTAATAAAAATTTAACCATTTCATAGTCTCCTATCATAGCAGCGTTCATTAATGCTGTAAGACCGTCTTCATCTTTTGTGTTTATATTTGCACCTTGTTGTATAAGTAATTTTGAAATATCAAATTTTCCATAATCATTAGCAATCGTTAAAGCTGTTTTGTTTTCATTATTTGCTGTATTAGGATTGGCACCTTTATCAAGCAAATATTTAACCATATCATAATCATTTCTTAAAGCTGCTATCATTAAAGGAGTATAATCATAATCAGATCTACCCGTCTTTATTCTTGACTCTAAATCAAAACCATTTTCAACTAATATTTTAAACATTTCTTTATTTTTATCAAAAGATTCTGAAATTCTATAGGATACATCAAGGAGAGATGTTCCTTCATCGTTTTTAGTATTTACATCAGCACCGTATTTTATTAATAAATTAAGTATTTTTATAGCATTTTCTTGCCCGAAACTATCATGCTTAATACTATAATATAATGCAGTTTCTCCTGCTGTATCTCTAATGTTTACATCAGCACCATTTTTTAATAAAAATTCAACCATTTCATAATTTGTATCTCTAGCAGCATACATTAATGCTGTAGCACCTGCATTATCTTTAATATTGACATCAGTACCTTCTTCTATAAGTAATTTTGCTATATCATCATATCCGCTTACAGAAGCATTTATTAAAGCCGTTCTATCATAAGAATCTAATGCATTACAGTTTGCACCTTGCTCTAAATACGATTTAACTTTTTTTATATTATTATTTTCTACAGCGGAAAATAACGATTCATCTAAAGTTTTAGAATATAAAAGAATATTAAACAAGAATAATAAAATAAATACTTTTTTCATATATACCCCTCTAATGCTTACTGCATATAATCGGATTATATAATTATAATTGTTTTATGTCAATTAAAATAGGTTTTATGAAAAATGAAATTAATGAATTGGTTTTATGATTTTTAATGATGTTTATTATAATAAGAAATTTTTATTATAGGTTTTCTATTTCTTATTTATATTCATAAAAAACTTGTTCGTTAATGAGCTCCTGCCATTCTAAAGAATGTCAGGCACTCACAAGTTTTTTATTTCTTTATCTATATTCATAAAAAAATTATTCGCTGAAAGTATATATCAAATGACTCTGTCCGCCTTCGGCGAATTTGTCATATACTCATAATTTTTTTTGTTATAGTTTTTCTATTTCTTCTACACTCAATCCTGTGTTTTCGCTTATAATTTTTATATCTATTCCTGCATTTTTTAAGTTTTTAGCTATAGATATTGCTTTATTTTTTTCGCCTTGTTCTATACCTCGTTCTACACCTTCAATTATTCCCTCTTCTTTAGCTTTCTTTAAATCTAATTCCAGACTTTTATCAAAGAAATATGTATCTACTTCGCGTTTTTTATATTTATCCATTACAGGAGTATTATTTACAAAAGTACGGCATTTCTTTTCAACTTCTTCAAATATAGTATTTTCTTTCATAAGTATAGACATGTTCTCTCCTTTAAAGAATTTTATCCAAGAAATAAATTCTTTATGTATATTATCTAAACTTTCTATTTCAGAAATATTTTTTAAATTGAATTTAGGTAATTCTAGAAAATGTAATTGACAATGATCTGTAAGAATCTTATTATTATTTAATTCTTTTAAAACATAGCAGCTATGAACTTTATCTTCATCTGTAAGAATAAAGTTTGTAATATTTATACTAACAGTTGCTTTTAATTCATCATAAAAAGAACCTCTGTTTAAACTGCTGCTGTAATTATAAGCCCAATAATATAAAGCTCTTTTTATAAAATCTTCATTACCTCTAGCCTGAATCTCTATTAATACCGTTATTCCACTTTCTGTGATAGCCTTGATATCCACTATAGATTCTTTTTCATCATAATTTTCTGCTATGTTAAATGGATTTAATATTTCTATTTTCTTAAAAGTTTCAAAGCCTAAATCTTTAAATACTGCATTAATGAAATTTAAAGCTATATTTTCATTGCCTTCATGTGAAAATAAATAGCGTATAAAATAGTCATTAATTCTATTTAAATTATCTATTGTAACTGTTTCGTTTAGTATTTGCTTTAATTTTTCTAAATCTTTCATAACTTTATTATACTAAATTAACTATAAATGTAAAGTTACAAGTTTAATCATCAAAATTTACTTTCTATTTCTTTGAGCTTTTTTTAGAATACCTGCAATTTTTCTAAGTTTAAGATCTTTTGCTATATCTAAAGCAGTATCTCCATGGTTATCTTCTATATTTACATCAGCTCCTTTTTCTACTAGAAATTTAACAAATGGTTCAGCAAACCTTGATCCTGATGATGCACAAGCCCACATTAAAGAAGTGTATCCTTCATAATCTTGAGCATTAATATCTGCACCTTTTTCTAATAAAACTTCAGCTAATTTTATACGATATTCCTGAAAACTTTTATTATTAAAATTACCTTCACCCATACCAAGATATATCAAAGGAGTATATTCTCGTTTATTCTTTATGTTTACATCAGCACCTTGCTCTATTAAAAAATTAGCTATTTCAAAGTCTAGTATATCAATACTTCCTTCATCTGAAGTATCAAGAGTTTTATTTAAAGCTGTGTCTCCTTCATTATCTTGTGCATTTATATTGGCATTTTTTGAAACTAAATATTTTATTACATCTATATTTCTTTCATGACTATACTCACATGCTGATATTAAAGCAGTACTTCCTCCTTTATAAAAGTTTACATCAGCACCGTTTTCAACTAATAATTTTACTGTTTCTAAATTATTTACACCATATATTAAGGCTGTATTTCCATAATTATCGAAAACATTTATATCAGCACCTTTTTGTATTAGAAGTTCTATCACTTTTATATTATGAACTTTGGAAGCATACATTAAAGGCGTCTCTCCATCCTCATTTGTTACATTTATATCAGCACCATTATTTATTAAATATTCTGCAACAGATGAATTTTCATTATCTAATGAGAGTAATAGAGGAGTTTCTACTGAGCTATATTCAAAATGTGTTTTGGCATTTACATCAGCACCTTTTTCAACTAAAAATTTAACCATATCATAGTCATTTATTGCAGCTGCTATCATTAAAGGAGTATAATCATAATCATCAGGATAATCCTCCCCACCCTTTATTCTTGATTCTAAGTCAAAACCATTTTCTACTAATAGTTTAAACATTTCTCTATTTGTCAATCCTTCTAAACTATAAGCCATATTAAGAAGTGATGCTCCATAATTGTTTTTAGTATTTACATCAGCACCGTATTTTATTAATAAATTAAATATTTTTTTAGCATCTTCTAGTCCTTCTTCTTCGTAATGACAATAGCTAATATTATGATATAATACAGTGTTTCCATAATTGTCTTTAGTATTTGCATCAGCACCATTTTCTAATAAAAATTTAACCATTTCATAGTCTCCTATCATAGCAGCTCTCATTAATGCTGTATAACCATATTCATCTTTTGTGTTTATATTGGCGCCTTGTTGTATAAGTAATTTTGAAATATCAAAATTATCATTAGCAATCATTAAAGCTGTTTTGTTTTCATTATTTGCTGTATTAGGATTGGCACCTTTATCAAGCAAATATTTAACCATATCATAATCTTTTTTATAAACAGCAATCATTAAAGGAGTATAATCATAATCAGATCTATCCGCCTTTATTCTTGACTCTAAATCAAAACCATTTTCTACTAATAGTTTAAACATTTCTTTATTTTTATCAAAAGATTCTGAAATTCTATAGGATACATCAAGAAGAGATGTTCCTTTATCGTTTTTAGTATTTACATCAGCACCGTATTTTATTAATAAATTAAGTATTTTTATAGCATTTTCTGTTTCATTTTTTTGTCCGCGACTATTATGCTCAATACTATAATATAATGCAGTATCTCCTTCTGTATCTCTAATGTTTACATCAGCACCATTTTTTAATAAAAATTCAACCATTTCATAATTTGTATCTCTAGCAGTATACATTAATGCTGTAGCACCTGCTTTATCTCGAATATTGACATCAGTACCTTCTTCTATAAGCAATTTTGCTATATCATCATATCCGCTTACAGAAGCATTTATTAAAGCTGTTCTATCATAAGAATCTAATGCATTACAGTTTGCACCTTGCTCTAAATATGATTGAACTTTTTTTATATTATTATTTTCTACAGCGGAAAATAACAATTCATCTAAAGTTTTAGAATATAAAAGAATATTAAACAAGAATAATAAAATAAATACTTTTTTCATATATACCCCCTAAGTATATGCTGGATTATATATTTAAAGTTATTTTATGTCAATTTAGCAATAATTTATATAATATACTTAATTAAAGATATATGATAATTTTATGTATTAGTTTGTTATAATGAAAATTATATAAATATAAATTGATATTAATAAAATTTTTTAGTATAATTAAATTGTTATTTTATTAATATAGGAAAGTGCTATGAAAATTATTATAAAAAATGGTACTATAGTTAATGCTTCAGAAATTTATAAAGCTGATGTATTAATAGAAGATGAAAAAATTTCTAAAATAGGAATCAATTTCAAATGCGATGATGCAGAAGTAATTGATGCTTCAGGCAAATATGTAATGCCGGGAGGAATTGATGTACATACCCATATGGATATAGATGTTGGTATTGGAAGGGCTGTTGATGATTTCTATACTGGTACTATTGCTGCTGCTTGCGGCGGTACTACTACTATAGTTGATCATATGGGATTCGGCCCTAAAGACTGCGATGTATTTCATCAATTAAAATATTATCATACTCTTGCTGATAATAAAGCTGTTATTGATTATAGCTTTCACGGAGTTTTACAGCATGTTGATGAAGATGTGCTTAAAGGACTTGAAGTATTAGCAAAAGAAGAAGGCTTGCAAAGTACAAAATTATATTTAACTTATAACTATAAAATAGAAGATGATAATGTTGTAAGAGTATTAAAAAAGATGAAAGAGATTAATGGAGTTTCTGCTTTTCATGCTGAAAACCATTATGTAGTGGAATATTTAAAGAAGAAATTCGTTGAAGAAGGTAAAACTTCTGCACATTATCACCCTATAAGCAGACCTGCAGAGGCTGAAGCTGAGGCAGTTAATAGAATTATACATTTATCTGTTGTAGCCGGAAATGCTCCTGTTTATATAGTTCATACTTCCGCTTCAAAAAGTGTTGATGAAATAGTTAATGCCAGAGCTTTAGGACATAAGAATATTTTCTCTGAAACTTGTCCTCAATATTTAGTATTAACTGATAAAGAGTATGACAGAGAAGACGGACTTAAATTTGTAATGTCTCCTCCTTTAAGAAAACAAGAAGACTGCGACAGATTATGGAAGGCTATTGCAGACGGACATATTCAAGTAATAGCTACAGATCATTGTCCTTTCAATTATGAAACTGATAAAGTAAAAGGAAAAGATAATTTCACTAAATGTCCTAATGGTGCAGGCGGAGTTGAAGAAAGATATCCTTTGATGTTCTCTGAAGGTGTTATGAAAGGAAGAATAAGCATAAATAAATTCGTTGAAACTTTATGCTATAATCCAGCTTTAATATACGGACTTTATCCAGAGAAAGGTGCTATTATTCCAAATGCTGATGCTGATATTACTATAATAGATCCTAATAAGAAATCAGTAATCACAAAATCAAATATGCATGGTGCTTGTGATTATACTGCTTATGAAGGAATGAAACTTTTATGCTCTATTGATACAGTTATATCAAGAGGTAAAATTGTATGTAAGGATAATAAGTTCTTAGGAAATAAAGGCGACGGTAAATTTATAAAGAGAAAGACTTTAGATCATTATGCCGATTTTAATAAGCATTTCAAATTAGGAGATTATATAGATATTGATTGTAATTAATAAATTATAATTTTTTATAAAAGGCAGCTGTTTTTTTTAATGGCTGTCTTTTATTTTAAAAATATAATATCATTATCATGTATTCCTAAATTTAATTCCATTCCAATTTTGTATGTGTCTTTATAATTTTGTTTGTCTAATCTCCATGTTATTTGACTGTCGCTGTTTATTGGAACAGATGTTATAATATAAGAAAACATATCTTCTGTTATATTTGTTATTTTGCTTTTTATATATACATCGTTACTATTATTTTGTGTACAATCAAAAAAAGAATATGCTCTGATTCCTATGTAATTATAATTTTGAATGTCTTCTTTAGGCTCTTTTAAATTTAAAATTATATTCCAGTCTAAGCATTCTATTTTTTTATTTTCTAATATTTTTATTCTTGAGAAATTTTTATATCCGGTTAATAATGCTGAGAAATAAGTTTTAGGATTTTCAAAAAGATTATATTTTGTATCTATTATATCAAATTTACCTTTATTAATTATACCAATATTATCTGATAGTCTGTATACTTCATCTCTGTTATGAGATACAAATAAGGTAGTTCCATTAAATTCTTTTATGCTTGATGAAATAAATTTTTCTAATTCCCATTTTATATGATAATCCAAAGCACTTAAAGGTTCATCTAACATAAGTATATTAGGTGATGATACAAATATTCTTGCTAATGCCGTTCTTTGCTGTTCGCCTCCTGATATTTCTCTTGGCTTTTTATTTCTTATATCGTATATAAAAAATTTTTTCATTATATCTTCAATATTGATATTACTTTTTTTCTCTCTTATTCCGCATTTAATATTTTCTTCAACAGTCATATTTGGAAATAGGGCATAATTTTGAAATAAAAAACCTACATTTCTTTTTTGAGTTTTTATATTGATTTTCTTTTTAGAATCAAAAAATACATTTCCGTTAAATTCTATATGTCCGCTGTCAGGCTTTTCTATTCCAGCAATACATTTTAAAGCCATACTTTTACCGCTTCCAGATGCTCCTAAAATAGAAAATACTCCGCTTTTTACTTCAAATTGTAAATCTAAATCAAAATTAGATAATTTCTTTTTGATATCAACTATTAAACTCAATATAAACCCCCTTATAATCTTTTTTTAATTGCAGAAGAAACAGGCAGTATTATATTCATTATCATTATACTTACAAAAGATATAGCTACTATTATTATAACCCATTTAAATGCAAGTTCTCTATCACCAGCCTGAACGGCAGTATAAACGGCTAAAGACATAGTTTGAGTTTTATTAGGTATATTTCCTGCTATCATTATAGTAGCACCAAATTCTCCTAATGCTCTTGTAAAAGAAAGTATAGTTCCTCCAAGTATGGAATGCCAGCTGTTTGGAAGTATAACTCTCCAAAATATCCAATTTTCTGATTTTCCTAAAGTTCTTGCAGCATTTATTATATTTTTATCTATTTGTTCAAAAGCTCCTTTACTTGTTCTGTACATTAAAGGAAATGATACTATAAAAGAGGCTAGTATTGCACCTCTTAAAGTAAATACGAAAGGAAAACCTAATTTATCAACTATTGAACCTATAAAAGAATTTCTACCAAAGAATAATAATAGAAAGAACCCCACAACTGTTGGCGGAAGTACAAGAGGCAGAGTGAATATTATATCAAATAGAGATGATAATTTTTTTATTTTGACTATTATAATAGCGGCATATATTCCGACAAAAAATGTAATAATTGTGGAATAAAATGCCGTTTTTATAGATAATATTAATGGAGTATATTCCATAATCCTATTTAATTACAGTAAATCCATAATTTTTAAATGCTTCTGCAGCTTTATCTGTAGAAATATAGTCTATAAACTTTTGAGCTTCTTCTTTATTTACTGAAGATTTTACTATAGCTATAGGATAAATTACTTTTTTATGTGTTCCTTCTGGAGCTTCTGCTATTATATTAACATTCTTAGATATTTGAGCGTCTGTAGCATAAACTATACCGCAGTCTACTTCTCCTGTTTCAACCCAAGAAAGTACATTCCTTACATCAGAACCATAAACTGCCTTTTCTTTAGCAATATCAAGTATAGATAAATTACTTAATATTTCTTCAGAATACTGTCCTACAGGAACACTTTTTGGCTCTCCTAATCCTAATTTTGTAACATTAGAATTAGTTATATCTGTAAAAGATTTTATATTTAAATTAGAATTTGTAGGGGATATTAATACTACTTTATTTTCTAATAAATCTTTTCTTGTATCAACATCAATTAAATCTTTATCTTGTAATGCGTCCATTTGTTTTTGTGCTGCTGAGAAGAATATATCAGCTGGAGAACCTGCTTCTATTTGTGTCTGCAATGCACCTGATGAAGCAAAAGAGAATGTTACAGTTGTTCCAGTTTCTGTTTTATAATTATTTGCTAATTCTGTAAGAACATCTGTTAAACTTGCTGCAGCTAATACTAATATTTCTTTATTTTCAGCAGTCTTTGAAGAACCGCATGAAATAAATAAATATGATATCAATAGAGTTACTAATATTATTTTTTTCATAGTTCATACCTTTGTTATTTATTTTTTATATTTTTATAAAAATATTAATGACCTTCACCTTTTATCATACTTATAATATGTTCTAATAAAGGAATTATTAAATTCGTACAATATTCAGCACCTTTTACACTTCCTGGAAAATTTACTACGAATACATTATCATTTATTCCAGCATATCCTCTTGAAAGAGAAGCAAAGATTGTATCTTTTATTGATTCCTGTCTTAAATAATCTGATACTCCTCGAACTTCTTTTTTACAAAAATCTTCTGTAGCTTCAGGAGTTACATCTCTCTTTGATAATCCAGTTCCGCCAGTAGTAATTATAATATCAAATTTTTCTTTATTTTCATTTAAAGTATTTAATATTATATCATATTCATCTGGTACTATGATTTTTTCTATATTTGAAATTTTATTTTGTAATTTTTCTTCAAGAGTTTTTATTATAATGGCACCTGATTTATCTTCATAGACACCTTTATAAGCTCTGTCAGATACAGTAATAACAAGTATCTTCAAGTTTAATTTCTCCCCCTTTAATTACTCTTGCAAATATACCTTTTTTAGGCATAATACAGTTGCCAACCAATTTTTGTATATCACATCCTTTATGGCATTCTTTTCCTATTTTTGATACCTCTAATATAGTATCTCCTATATATAATTTTGTTCCTATAGGCAAAGTAAAGAGTTCTACGCCTTTTGTTGTGATATTTTCAGCGAAATCTCCTGGCTTTAGATTTGTATTCATATTATTATTTGTATATTCTATATCTTCTATAGATAAAATTGATACTTGTCTGTCGCTTAATTTATTAAAGTGAGCGTCATTCAAAACACCTTTTTCTTCTACTAAAGTTATAGAATCAACCGGAGTTTTTACTGTTCCTGTATTTTTAGATATATTTAATGATATTAATTTGAATTCTTTCTTTTCCATAATACTAATTAACCGAATAATTTTTTTATTTTTTATATACCTATTATTAATAGAATTCTATACAAAAAAACAAAATATTCAATATAAATATAAATTTTTTTTAGGTTTTTATTTAAAAATTACAAAAAATTTATTATAATATTATTCAAATACTATACTTTAATTAGAGGTTTCAATGAATAATAAGCAAATTTTAGACAAAGCATCAGAACTAATTAATAATAATATAGAAGTAGAATTAATAAAAATACTAAAAACATCTGGTTCAGCTCCAAGAACATTAGATGCCTTTATGATAGTATATAATGAAAATGGAAATCAAAAAAATCTTGGTACCATTGGAGGCGGAGTATTAGAATTTGAAGCTTTAAAAGACGCTTATGAATATTTAAATAGAAAAGAAACATCTAGTAAAGAATATAGTTTAAGACCCCAAGATGTAGGCGGAATTGGTATGGTATGCGGCGGAAGTGTTGAGGTGTCTTTTATATATTTAAATGGCAGTAAAAATATTATAACTGATTTAAAAAAAGAAATTGAAGATAAAGAATATAATGTTTATATATTTGGGGCAGGACATGTATCTTTTGATTTAGCAGATATTTTGTATAAAGTGGGATTTAATTGTATTGTTATTGATGATAGAGAGGAATTTGCCAATAAAGAAAGATTTCCTAATGCAAGCAATATAATAGTAGGAAATTATGAAGATATATTTGAGAAATTAAATATTACAAATAAAGATTATATAATTATAGTAACTAGAGGACATGCTCATGATTATATAGTAGAGAAATATGCTTTAAAAACAGATGCTATTTATATTGGAATGATAGGAAGCAAGAATAAAATAAAAACATTACATGATAAATTAAAATCAGAAGAAAATTATACTGATGAAATTATTTCAAGAGTACATGCCCCAATAGGATTAGCTATAGGAGCAGAAAGTACAGAAGAAATAGCAGTTAGCATAGCAGCAGAACTTATATTAACAAGAGCTACTATTGAGAATAGAAGAAAGATAAAGAAATAATTTTATTATAAATTACAATATTATTCGGAAAATATAAACTATAAAATTGGAGGATTTAATAATTTATATTTTTGTTAATGTATAAATGTTATAGTGTAAATTTCAATACAAATAAATAAACTTTAAATATAATTTTTGATAAACTATATTTAGTATTTTTTTATTACAATATTTTGACTATAACTTTATGAAATTATAGTATATACTTAAAATTTTTAACTTTGTCATTTTTTTATTCAACTTTTTCCCGCCGCACGCCAAGGGCGGACAGCGTCAAAGTTGCAAAAAGTGCAAGTATAAAATTAGTACTAAATCATACTACAATTGTTTTACATATAAGATATATTATTAATTTAAGCACACCTAAAGGTGGACTTCGTCAAATATAGCCCTTCGCCGTAGGCGGGCTGTGCCTGCTTCTTTGGGGCACCACCGAGTAGGTGCCTAATCGGCAAAAGAAGTGGGGGTGTTACGAAGTACGCAGAGCGGGGGCTAGTCCCCACAAATAACCAAAATTTAAAATTGTATTTTTTGACAAACTCTAAAATTTTCAGTATAGTACAATTTTTATTTGATAAATAAATAATTTTATTAGCAATAACTTATAAAATTACTAGTATCTGGTAAATTTATTTGCCAGATACTTTTTAGTATAAAAATTGTGAGCTTCTAGTAACTTTAGTTGCTAGAACATATTAGCGAACAATTTTTATTTGATAAATAAATAATTTTATTAGCAATAATTTATAAAATTACTAGCATCTGGTAAATTTATTTGCCAGATACTTTCGAGTATAAAAATTGTGAGCTTCTAGTAACTTTAGTTGCTAGAACATATTAGCGAACAATTTTTATTTATAAATAAATAATTTTATTAGCAATAATTTATAAAATTACGAGCATCTGGCAAATTTATTTGCCAGATACTTTTGAGTATAAAAATTGTGAGCTTCTAGTAACTTTAGTTGCTAGAACATATTAGCGAACAATTTTTATTTGATAAATAAATAATTTTATTAGCAATAATAGGAGTTGTTATGGCTAGAACTTTTTTACATCCTGATGAAGCATTGGAATTAGTATTAAAAAATTCTGAAGATTACGGCAATGAAAAAATATCTGTACTAAATTGCTACGACAGAGTTTTAGTTGATGATATTTATGCTCTTAATGATGATCCTCCTTTCAGTAAATCTTCTATGGACGGTTATGCTTATAAAAAAGAAGATGAAAATAAAAATAGTTATGTTTTGATTGAGGATAAAATTATATATGCTGGTCTTTTTGATAAGATTGAAGTAAAAAGCGGTGAATGTGTAAAAATAATGACTGGTGCTATGCTTCCGGATAATTGCGATTTCGTTCAAAGAGTAGAATGGACAGAAGAAAAAAAAGAAAACGGCAAAACTATTATTAACTTCACAAAAAAAGAAATGACTAACAATGTTATAAAAAAAGGAAATAATAAGAAATCCGGTGATAAAATATTAGATAAGAAATTTCTTCTTCCAAAAGATATAGCTATACTTGCTGGTTTTGGATATAACGATGTTGAAGTAAAAAAGAAAATTAATGTTGCTGTGATATCTACAGGAAATGAAATAGCAAATATAGGAGATAGTTTAAAAGAAGGACAAATATACGATGCTAATGCTCCTATGCTTGTTTCAAGAACATCAGCATTATCATGTAATAGTAAATTTTATGGTAAAGTAAATGATGATGAAAAAGAAATAAAAGATATGCTATCAAAAGCAATAGAAGAAAATGATGTTGTTTTAATAAGCGGCGGAGTTTCTATGGGAGATTTTGATTATGTTCATAAAGAGTTATTGGAACTTGGTGTTAATCAAATATTTCATGGTATTGCTATGAAGCCCGGAAAACCTTTATTTTTTGGTAAATTAGGTAAAAAGGCTGTGTTTGCTTTACCTGGAAATACTGTTTCTTCTTTTATGACTTTTGAAATAATGGTTAAATCTTATATATTAAATTGTTTAGGTTTAAAACCTGAAAATAATTATATTAAAGCTGTACTTGCAGATGATTTTAAGAGAAAAGATACTGAAAGACTTGAATTTGTTCCTGTTAATTTATTCTTTGATGAAACTAGATTATCAGTTAAACTTATAAAATATAATAATTCTTCTATGATATCATCTTTTTCTGAGGCTAACGGAATACTTAAAATAGATATTGGAGTATCAGATATTGCAAAAGGGAGCATAGTTGATGTTAGATTCCTTTAATAGAGAAATTAATTATATGCGTGTTTCTGTAACGGATAGATGCAATTTAAGATGTATTTATTGTATGCCGAAAGACGGAGTAATTAAAAAAGAACATAATGATATTATAAGTTATGAAAATATATATAATATAGTAAAAGAAGCTTCTGAATTAGGAATTAAAAAGGTTAGAATAACGGGAGGGGAGCCTTTAGTTAGAAAAAATATTGATGAGCTTGTTTCTATGATTAGAACAATAAAAAAAATAGAAACTATTGCTATGACCACAAATGCTATTTTACTTTCTAAAATTGCCGAAAAATTAAAAATAGCAGGGCTTGATTCAATAAATATATCTCTTGATACTTTAGATAGTGAAAGATATAAATATATTACAAGAGGCGGAAATCTTTATGATGCTATGGAAGGAATAAAAAAAGCATCAGAATTAGGTTTTCAATTAAAAATCAATGTTGTTATATATGATGAAAAATCTAAAGAGGAACTTCCTATTATTCAAAAATATGCTGATAGTGTGAATGCTAAACTTCAGACAATACAGTATTATAATATTAATAAACAAAAACAAGATGCAATAGAATATGACAGACCAGCAAAATGCAAATGTTGTAATAGAATAAGATTATTATCAGATGGTTATTTATTAAGCTGTTTGCATAGTAATATAAAATTTAAAGTAGATTTTAATGATATAAGAGGTTCTATTATAAAATGTATTGAAGGAAAACCGGAGAATGGTGCCTATAGTGATGTAGAGTCTGTTAGTATGATAGGCGGATAATAATTTTTTATATAATAAATTGGAGTTATAAAATATGAGTGATAAATTAACACATATAGATGAAAGCGGAAATGCTAATATGGTTGATGTTGGTAATAAAGATATTGTAAAAAGAACCGCAGAGGCTTCAGGAAAAATATATTTATCAAAAGAAACACTTAAATTAATAGAAGAAAATAATATAAAAAAAGGCGATGTTATATCTGTTGCTAGAATTGCAGGAATAATGGGTGCTAAACATACTTCCGATTTAATTCCTCTATGTCATAATATTAATATAGAAAAGGTTAGTTTGGATTTTACTTTGGAAGAAGATGGAATAAGAATAAAATCTTATTGCAGATGCAGTTATAAAACAGGTATAGAAATGGAAGCATTAACAGCAGTTAGTGTTGCGGCACTTACTATATGGGATATGTGTAAGGCAGTTGATAAAAATATGAAAATATCTGATATAACTCTTTTATCAAAAACTAAAGAAGAAATTATATAACTTTTTTGAATATTATTAAAATTACAAAATAATACTGCTATAGAAATATATTTTTTATAGCAGTATTTTATAATTGTTGAGTAAATAAAAAATAATAAAAAATCAATTCCATAATTATAATAATTAATCAACTTCCTATATTTTAATATATACTGAAAATTTTTAATTTTGTCAACTGAGACACTTTATATAAATTTTATCTACTTTTTTGCCGCACAAAAAAGTAGCTATATCCTCGACAGGCTCGGATACGCTTCGCGAAAACGTAATCTCTATAACTTTATATTAAAAACATGCCTATTAAATATAGGATATAACCTATAAAATGCAGTTCTTTTGGTTCTTTTATACCAATAAAAGAACTGGGGTATGGGGCAAAGCCCCATATATAAAAACAAAAATATAAATTTATTTTTGACAAAGTATAGTTGTTTAGATATATAATAAAAATTAAATCAAAAACTAATAAAAAAATCTTAAAAATCATTTGACATTAGAGTGCACTCCAATGCTATAATACCCTCAATTAAAAAATACAAATTAAAAGAGGTTTTAAAATGAGTAAGAAAGTATTAATAATATCATCTAGTCCTAGGAGAGGCGGTAATTCAGATTTACTATGTGATGAGTTTTTAAAAGGAGCAAAAGAAGCAGGACATGATGCAGAAAAAATATTCCTTAAAGATAAAAAAATAAATTATTGTGAAGACTGCGGTACTTGCTATAAAAATAATAAACCTTGCGTACAAAAAGATGATATGAAAGAAATATTAGATAAAATGCTTGAGGCTGATGTAATAGTAATGGCTACACCTGTGTACTTCTATACTATGAATGCTCAAATGAAAACTTTTATAGATAGATGCGTTACAAAATATTTAGAAATTAAAAATAAAGATTTTTATTTCATTGCAACAGCTGCTACAGAAGATGAAAAAGAAATGGTTAGAACTATTGATGGTTTTAGAGGCTTCTTAGATTGTTTAGAAGATGTTAGAGAAAAAGATGTTATATTAGCACATAGTGTTTGGAATAAGGAAGAAGTTAAAGATAAAAAATATATGCAGGATGCTTATAATTTGGGATTGAATGTTTAATAAAATGTTTAATAAATTGTATTGATGGGGTGGAAAGTGAGCGACATAAGTTACTCGGATTTAAATAATAACATAAAAACTAATTATATGTTTTCTAATAAATATCTTATTAAATTATTCATTCCTCTTATTATAGAAGTTTTTTTGGAATATTTAGTAGGATTAATAGATTCTATAATGGTTGCTAATGTTGGAGAATCAGCTGTATCTGCAGTGTTTTTGGTGGATTTTGTTATAGCATTTCTTATAAGCATATTTGCTGCTATTGCCACAGGAGGAGCTGTTGCAAGCGGTCAATATATAGGAGCTAAAAATATAGAAAAAGCAGATGATTCTATTAATCAGTTAATAAGATTTTTAATATTATTTTCTGTTGTTATCACAGTGTTTATATATTTGTTTAGAGATGCTATATTAAGTACATTATTTGGAAGCATTACAGATGAAGTTAGAAACGATGCAAATATTTATATGCTAATAGTGGCAGCTTCAATACCATTTCTGGCTATTTATAACGGCGGAGCTTCTATGTTTAGAACTATAGGAAATTCAAAAATATCAATGAAAATTATGATATCTATGAATATTCTTAATGTTATAGGAAATGCTGTTTTAATTTATGTATTTAAAATGGGTATAGCAGGAGCAGCAATATCTACATTACTAAGCAGGGTAGGTTCGGCATTAATAATTATAATATTAGGGCTAAATAAAAAAAATCTTATATATATAAAAAATAAAATAATGTATAAGATGGATTTAAACACAATAAAAAGAATATTATCAGTTGGTGTTCCTTATGGTATAGAAAATGGAATGTTTTATTTGGGAAGACTTCTTATATTGAGTTTAATATCTACATTTGGAACCGCTTCAATAGCTGCTAATTCTGTTTCTACATTAATAGCTAGTTTTGAAGTTTTACCCGGAATGGCAATAGGTTTGGGACTTACTACTGTTATATCACAATGTGTAGGTGCTAATGACTATAATCAAACTAAATATTATGCTAAAAAAATTATAGCTATTATTTATGTATCTCAAACTATAACAAGTATTATAATATTAGCTCTTTTGCCTTTGATACTCAATATTTATCATTTATCAGCAGAAGCTACTTCATATACTTATAAATTATCATGGTATCATGCTATTATGATGATTATATGGCCTTTGGGTTATTCTCTGCCTGTAGTGTTTAGAGCTTCCGGAGATGCAAAATTTCCTATGATAGTTGCTTCCGTTTCAATGGTATTATGCAGAATAGTTTTGGCTTATGTATTTGCACTATATTTCAAAATGGGTATGATTGGAACTTGGATAGCTATGTTTGTGGATTGGATATTAAAAGCTATTATATTTACTTATAGATATTTTAGTAATAAATGGATAAAGTTTGTAAATAATTAGTTTTTATAGAATAAGTATTTAATAATTTATATCATTAAGTTTTTATTAAAGTCTTATAAAGTTATATATATTTTATGTTTTGTCAAAATTTATTTCTTTGTTTATTTTGACAAAACATAATTAATTTATTATACAAATTTCATTTTTAATTAAAACGGAAATATGAAACCTGATCAACTATATTATTTGATTTTTCTAATACATCTCTGCTGGCATCAGCACCTTCATGAGCAATTTTAGATGTATCCTGAGTTATTTTGTTTATTTCTATAACAGCAGTATTTATTTCAGATACACTGTTTTCTTCTTTTATTATCGCACTTGATATTTCTGTTAATAATGTAAGTACTTCATTAACAGATGACTCTATTTGATTCAATATATATGATGAAGCCTGAACAGAGGTGCTTCCAGCTTGTATTTTATCTATAGTTTCATTTGCTATATTTGTTATATCTTTAGCGGCATTTCCAACATTGATTGCTAAGTTTCTTACTTCACTTGCTACAACAGCGAATCCTTTTCCCTGATCACCGGCACGGGCAGCTTCTACAGATGCGTTTAATGCTAGTATATTTGTTTGAAAAGCAATAGATTCTATTATTTTAGTTATATCAGATATCTTTTTACTGTATTCAGATATTTCTTCCATATTATGAGAAGTAGCATTTATAGCATTAACTCCGTTTCTTGTGGCATTAGATACTTTTTCACTCATGCTTTTTGCATTTCCTGCATTTTCTGCTGTTTCTCTAAGAGATGAAAATACAAATTCTATAGACCTAGTCAATTCTTCCAATGAACTTGCCTGAGATGTTGCTCTGTCAGATAAATTTATATTTCCATTTGTAATTATATTTACCGAATTATTTATTCCATTAATTTCATCTTTCATACCATGAATTATATTTCCAAGCTGTTTTTGCATTTCATTTAATGCTCTTATAACATCTCCAGTTTGATCCTTCTTATGTAATTCTCTTTCATTGAAAGAAGTGTTGAAATTACCTTTTGACATTGACTGTATTATTGATATTGTATTATCTAATGTATTTGATATTGGTTTTGCTATCATAATAACCAATATTGTTTCAATAGAAGATAGTAATATAAATACAAATACAACAAGTAAACCTAATTTAAAGAGTGAACTATTTAAATCAGTATTTGCAACAATAGCAAATAAATACCAAGTACTGTTTTTTATGTTCATTGATATATAAGAATTTTTTTGTCCTATCCATTCATAACCACTGTTATTTAACATATCATTTTTATGAGGAGCTACTATACTATTATTAAATATATTTTCTTTTAGTATGTAATTTTCATTATTGCTGAATATGTATAGACCATTTTCATTTACAATACTTATATCATAATTATATTTTTTAGATTCTTCTAAAGTGTTTGATATTAATTTGAAGAAATCAACATCTATTCCAACTACACCATATAATTGTCCATCTATATATATTGCTTTTGAAAAAGTTATTACTACCTTTTTTGTAATAGTATCAATATAAGGTTCAGATATAACTATTTTATTTTCTGCCAATGCTTTTTTATACCATTCTTTAACTGTTTGGTCATAGTCGCTAGGTAATTGCCCAACAATATTTAATACAGTTCCTCCATTTTTAAATGGAACATCATCAGCATAATATATATTCATTAAATCTTTTTCTTTATCTAAAACATTAGCAAATACTGATGCTAATTTATTTAGGTCTGTTTCTTTTTCTACATAAGAACAAAATATATTTATTCTGCCGTATAATGAAGATATATTATTCTCTAATTCATTTGATATATTAGCGGCATTATATTTGTTTGAATTTAAAAATCTTATTTTATATTGTGGGAAATACGCCATATATACTGCAATACAAATAATACCAAGAGATATTGTATACGGTATCAAGAATTTTAATATTAAAGCATTTCCTTTCGATTTTTTTAATCTTTCTTTTAACATTACTTCAACCCCTTCATTTAATCTACTATCAATTCTTTTTTAATAAAATAATGCAAATACTATAAACTATTATAAAAAATAGTAAATAGTATTATCTAAAATAATT